>DASXPW010000025.1:0-4069 GCA_036493385.1 Pyrinomonadaceae bacterium | reverse complement strand
CTTAACAACCCGCCGCCAATACAGGCGAACAGAAAAACAATGGCGAGATGAGCGCGATTGGACAGCATCTCTACGAGCCGCCCGAAGAGCAAGAGCGCGTACCCATTCATCAGCACGTGGATCAGCCCGCCGTGGATCGTGGCACCGGTCAGGATGCGCCAATATTCGTGATGTTGCGTGAAAAGCGGTTTGTAAAATCCCGCGACAAAAGCAGAGTAATTGTCACCGACAAGCAGCGACGTTAGGCCTTGCCCAACGATCATTTGTGTTAGGAAAACGCATCCGATCCCAGCCAGGAGGATGTAGGTATATAATGCGATCGGCGGACGTTCCCGCGGTTCGTCGGGCACGGCGTCGATCGTCGAGGTTTCTATGTGAGGCTCGTCCTGCATTACATCGCCAGGCCGCCGTCTGCCTGTACGACCTGTCCCGTTATGTATCGCGCGCTATCCGAGAGCAGAAAGCAAGCTATCTGAGCCACCTCGTCAACACTCGCAAACCTGCCGAGCGGAATCTGCGCTAGGATCTTTTCACGAAATTCGGGATTCATTTCGGTGACAATATCTGTATCGACCATACCGGGCGCGAGGGCGTTGACGGTTATCTTTCGGCTCGCCACCTCTTTGGCAAGCGCCTTCGTGAGGCCGATCATGCCGGCCTTTGACGCCGAGTAGTTTGACTGCCCAAGCATGCCGACGACGCCGGAGATCGAGGAGATGTTCAGTATCGAGCCGCCATTCTCGTTTCGCATCATCGGCCGAAGGACCGCCTTCGAGAAATTCCATGCGCCTTTCAGATTGGTGTCGATCACCGCGTCCCAATCCTCTTCCTTCATCCGCAGAATAAGCTGATCGCGAGTGATGCCGGCATTGTTCACCAGCAGATCGACCGTTCCTAACGCCTCCTTTACCTGCGAAACAAAATCCGCCGCGGCGTCCATCTTCGAAACGTCACACTGTGCGGCCATCGCCTTCGCTCCGGTCGCTTGGATCTCGGCTTTTAGCTTCTCGGCCTCGTCGGAGCTTTTTGAATAATTAAAGGCGACGTTTGCTCCGTGGCGAGCCAACTCCAAAACGATGGCCCTGCCGATGCCGCGTGTTCCTCCGGTTACGATCGCGGTTCTTCCGCCGAAATGCTTTTCTGACATAGAGTGGCGTTATCCGAGCGCGGTTCGCTGCACTTCGAACAGTTGATTTATCCCCTTCTCAGCGAGCTTCAACATCTCCTCCATCTGTTCGCGGCTAAATGGCTCGCGTTCGGCCGTGCCCTGTATCTCGATAAACCGTCCACGTCCGGTGCAAACGATATTCATATCGACTTCGGCGGCCGAGTCTTCCGCGTAAGCGAGATCAAGCAGCGGCGTGGCGTCGATTATGCCGACGCTGACAGCGGCGACTTCGCTTACCAGCGGTGAAGTTTTGAGGATGCCGTTTCGGACGAGCTTTCGACAGGCGAGTGCAAGAGCCACATAGGCACCTGTGATCGATGCGCAGCGCGTACCGCCGTCGGCCTGGATCACGTCGCAATCGAGCATGATCTGGCGTTCGCCGAGCACAGCCATATCAACAACCGCCCGCAGGCTCCGCCCGATCAGTCGCTGTATCTCCTGCGTCCGGCCCGATGGCCGCTGAATTTCACGCTGAGTTCGCGTATTTGTCGCACGAGGGAGCATGGCATATTCTGCCGTCACCCAGCCCGTTCCCTTATTGCGCATGAATAGCGGTACGCGGTCCTCGACCGACGCCGTGCATATGACCTTAGTCCCTCCGACCTCTATCAAAGCCGAGCCTTCGGCATACGGAGATATGTTCGGCGTGATCTTCGAATTGCGTAATTGATCGACGGCTCGGCCGTCAAGACGTGTATAGCTCATTTATTTCTTGCCCGCGAAAGACGCGAAAATCGTGAAAATGTTTTTCAATATTTTCGCGTTTATTAGCGTAATTCGCGGGCTAATTCTTTTTTAATTCGTCGTGTCCAAAAACTTCTATCGCTTCAAGCACAGATGGCTGACTACCGAGAAATCGTTCGGCGACCTTGGCAAACCTTTCGGCGGCGTCGGTCACGTAAAAATGATCAAGGTCGTCGCAGAGCCGTCGCGCTCGGTTTGCTTGCGTGGCATTGGCAAGACCGGTTTCTCTGAGCAGCGTTTCCACCTCCTGGGCAGTCGCCTCACCAGAATCAATAAGCGTAACATTTCGACCCACAGTTTGCTGAATCACGTCACGTAAGATGGGGTAATGCGTGCAGCCGAGTACAAGAGCATCCGGCGAAGCATCGATGATCGGGCGAAGGTACTTTCTGGCGATCGAGAATGTCTCGGGCGCTGCGGTCCAGCCTTCTTCAGCCAACGGGACGAAGAGTGGACACGCGGCTTGTAACACGTCGGCCGAAGCCGACGCATCACGGATCGAGTTGAAATATGCATTACTTGCAATGGTCGCCTCGGTCGCTATCACCCCGATCTTTGGTTGATCGATATTTCGTGTCAGTTCAACAGCCTTCCTCGCTCCGGGACCGATGACGCCGACGACCAGGAGTCCGATCGATGCGCGGATCGTTGGGAGAGCGAGTGCGGAAGCGGTATTGCAGGCGACGACCAGCAGCTTGATCCCTCGTGACGCGAGAAATCGGGAATTCTCGATCGCGTAGCGTTCAACCGTCCTGAGAGATTTCGTTCCATACGGGACTCGTGCTGTGTCGCCTAGATAGACAAATCGTTCGTTCGGCAAACGATCATGCAGCGCGCGATATACCGTCAGGCCGCCTACGCCCGAATCAAATATCCCTATCGGTAGTTCCGCTTCCAATTTCCCGTCTAGCCAAAGACTACAAAAACCATCTACGGCGAGCAACTTCTGTTCGTTTTCTCTTTCGCTAGTTGAAAGTCTGTATTAGTATGTGAAATCTCCACTGACAACTTATGAGCGACGACGCCATCGAAACTGACAAAGAGTTTGCGAGCGAAGAGGAGCGGGTCGAGGAACATAGCCGAGGCTTCAAAAAAGAGCTTGGCCTGACTGATCTCGTCTTTACACAAATATTGTTCATCGTCGGCCTCCCGTGGGTCGGCGTGGCCGCCAAACAAGGGCCATCACATGTTGTCCTCTGGCTGTTGGCCGCACTGCTGTTCTACGTCCCGTCGGCATTCGTCGTCATTTATTTAAATCGCACTATGCCGCTTGAGGGCGGCGTCTACCAATGGGCTAAACTCGGTTTCAATGATCTGGTCGGTTTTTTGGTCGGGTGGAATCTGTGGCTTTTCGCGATCCTGAACACGTCTGAGATCGGGCTGCAGATGACGCAGTTCATCGTCTACATCGCCGGCCCGGAGAGTCAGGGCCTGACTGAAAATCGCCTTTTTATCGGCGCGGCAAATCTGGTCGTTATCGGCGCCCTCATTGTTATTACGATCATCGGCCTTGGCGTCGGAAAATGGGTGCATAAGGCGGGCGGCGCGCTGATGGTGATCACATTTGCGACGATCATCCTGCTGCCTATTCTGAACTGGTTCAACGGAACGCTTACCACGGCCTATCGTCCGATCACCTTCGAGCTTCCGGTGATGTCGGTGATGACGTTCAACCTGCTTGGGAAGATGGGATTTGGCGCGTTCGGCGGTTTTGAATATGTCGCAATTCACGCGGGCGAGGCGCGCGACCCGGTGCGTACG
Source organism: Pyrinomonadaceae bacterium (assembly GCA_036493385.1). GTDB lineage: Bacteria > Acidobacteriota > Blastocatellia > Pyrinomonadales > Pyrinomonadaceae > OLB17. The sequence continues at coordinate 396 of DASXPW010000025.1, read as the reverse complement.
ATCGGCCGCTCGGTCGCGATCGCCGCGCCGATCATCGCCTTGATGTTCATTTTGGGAACAAGCTCGGTCCTGATGTTGGTGCCTCAGGACCAGATCGATCTGATCGCTCCCGTTCCGCAGGTCCTGCGGATAGGATTTGGCCCGTTGGGCGGCGTTGCGTCGATCGGCATTATGACCGTCATAGCCTTAGCCGGCATTCGGCTGGCCCAATCGAGCTTTTCATTTGGCGGTATAACCCGATTGCCGATGGTGGCGGGCTGGGACAACCTCATGCCTGCCTGGTTCACGAAGCTGCACGTGAAATATCGCACGCCGGTAAATTCGATCCTCTTCGTCGGGGCTGTGACGTTCTTTATGAGCATTCTCGGATTGATCGGCGTCGGGAAGCAGGAAGCC
>DASXPW010000024.1:0-8630 GCA_036493385.1 Pyrinomonadaceae bacterium | reverse complement strand
CGCAGATTCACACGGCACTAAGACTCATACATCCGGATCAAACAGGACGTGGTACAATCCGCCGTTGCGGACGATACGCGATCTTGAGATCGGCCGCGAAAAAAAATATCTAAGCAAGGAGAGACCTTCAGGTCTTTATATTATGCGACCAACAGAAGCAGCGGAAAATCAATTTTGGCAGGCGCAAACCTTGGCGATCCAGGTCCTAAACGACAGTTCAGCGCCGGAATACGCAAGGAAAATGGCACTAGCTATATCAGGTTTGGCTGCGGGACTGACACAGATGAGCATCGGACTTCGCGCGACTTACATGCTGATCGAACAGAAAGGCTCCGGCCCTGATCGGAACGTCGTTAACTCAATCAGGTAGCGCGGTGTCTATTCTTCTATCCGGCGCGGTCGATATGAATCGTGGCTTAAGATAGCGGTCTCTGCGAAGGTTGACTGCTTAGATCTTAATATTTGACCCCATAGTTTTATTGCTTCGGCGGCACACCGTCGTAATAGATAAAGATATGAAAGCAAGCGTTGACGCCATATTCGATCAGCGCATCGAGCTTATTGGCGTCTTCCATTTCCGCGAGCTTCTTCATAATGAAATTTTGCTCTTCGGCGGTCATGTGCTTTCGGGCAAGATCGAACGCACAGCCCGACGTATGCGGCGGCAGGCTGCCTTCGCCTCTGACCTTGAACGAATTAGGGTTCCCGGAATTGAGTCCGATCTGATAGTCCATTGACCGCGTCAGCGAGGTCACGCGCAGCGGCCGCCCAAATTTTCCGAAATACGCCTCGGCCAACTCTTGCAGGATGGGCTTAGCGCGTTTGTTGAACATTCTTAGCAGCCGCATTCGGATCTGCTTTCGGTCCGCCGGATTGTTGAGATCGTATTTCTGCCCAGAGAAATTGCTCGCGAGCTGAGATAGGGCCTGATATTTAGGGGAACCGACCGGGATCTCGGCCGCGCCTGACTGAAAGCTAAATGAGGAGAAGGGCCCGTCGCTGGCGCTGCCGCCAACGTCAAGGTAAAAGCTCTTTGCAGCCATGGGCATCTCGATAAGATCGCCTTTTAGCCGCTTAGCAGCAAGATCGCCAAAATCCATCGGCTGCTGGTAACCGGTCGAATTCATTTCTTTAAGCTTGGCCTTTTGCTTGATAACGCCATCGCCAAATAGCTCTTTCGGCACGTCTAGACCGGCAGGTCGGATACCCACTTCCCCATTTCGCTGTTCCAGCGCCTTCTTTTGGCGGTCGGCTAGAAAAGCCGCAGTCACGTTCAGGTCGGAGTCGGCCGTATCCGTCGGGTCGACTTTCACGTCACCAACTGAGTCGGCATTGATCTCCTTTTCCGAAACCTCCCACGAAGCGATCAGATCATCGAGATCGTCTTCGTCCTCGCCGCCTAGCGGGTCTACAACGCGGACGGGGATGACAGCGGTCGACGATATCGGGGGAGAGGTTTTACTTCCCACCGTGGTCGATCCGGACTGGTATCTGGAGGCAATAAAATATGCTAATGCGGCAAAAAGTATGATCAGTACTGTAAGGAGACCAGCCGCGATAAGGATCAGCGGTGGCCGCCCCGATGCGCCGGCCGGGGGTGCGGCTTTGCTTGCGGCCGATGTTTTTGACGGCAGAGACGTTTGCCGTGGCGGCTCGACGGGTTGTTTGGCGGACGATACGGGAACGACGGTACCGCCAATTTGAACACGTATCCGCGTCTCGCTTCCGATCTTCAGTTCGTCGCCGTTTCTTAGCTCGGCAGCCGGCCCTGTCAGCCGGACGCCGTTCAGGAACGTCCCGTTCAGTGAGCCTTCATCAACGACAAGAACCGCCTCGCCATCACGAAAAACGGTCGTATTTCGACGAGAGAGGCCCTGATCAGAGAGCACGAGCGCTGAGGCGTCGCTGCGGCCGATCGTGACATCATCCTCAAGCTCAAAATCACGCCGTTCATAGGAATTTTCGATGTGAAGGGTGGCCTTTGTCATTGCAGCGAGAAAAATTTTAGCACGATAATCCGGAATTTCCGTTAGCTCGAGAGGCCGCCCTATTGCACTTTTGTGGCAGTCAGATTGACCGGAACCATTCCAATCTTACTGGATCGCCAAAAACAACCATTGACAGCAAATATGTTCAACAATTATTATTAGATGACCAACGGTGTTGGCCACACCGTTACCTGGGTCACCCTCGACCTTATTTTGCAAGCCTAAATACTGCTTCAAACTGCCGTTCCTGCCAAGCACTTACAGTGTCAGGTACGCCCCGATAAGAAATGTCAGCAAAACTCGGAGAGATCCTCGTCCGCGAAAATCTCATCACCTCACAGCAATTAAAGGAGGCGCTCGACTATCAGCGTGCTAACGGCGGTCGTCTCGGAAGCAACCTCGTCAAAATGGGGATGATCTCGGACGACGTGATCACTGCTGTCCTCGCCCGTCAGTACGGCGTTCCGTCGATAAACCTTGACCTTTTTCACATTGAGCCAGAAGTTATCCGTCTTATCTCTCAGGACGTCGCTCTCAAATATTCCATCCTTCCCATTTCGAAAATGGGCCCGACCTTGACGCTGGCGATGGCCGATCCGACAAATGTCTTCGCGATCGACGACGTCAAATTCATGACCAATCTCAAGGTCGAGCCGGTCATCGCGTCGGAGACCTCGATCCAGATCGCGATCGGCAAATATTACGGCGGCGCGACCCAGATCGACATTTTTGACGCAGCCTTTGCGGTCGAAGCGGAAAAGATGACCACCCGCAACGGCAAGAACGGGCACGCGCGAAACGGCAATGCCGCGAAAGAAGAGCGGCTGTCGGATTCGGACCTGTCGGTTTCGCTCGAGGACATCGATTTCGAGGGCCATGATGCCGATGAGCTCGAGGTCGTTCAAGATAATGAGGAGATCGATCTTACACAGCTCGCTCGCGCGAGCGAGGACGCACCCGTCGTCCGGCTGGTCAACGTTCTGCTTGTCGACAGCCTGCGTCGCGGAGCTTCAGATATTCACGTCGAACCATATGAAAAGGATTTTCGCATAAGATTTCGAATTGACGGCGTGCTTTACGACGTGATGCATCCGCCGATGAAGATGCGCGACCCGCTCATCTCGCGTCTCAAGATCCTGTCCAAACTGGATATTTCGGAAAAGCGCCTGCCGCAGGACGGCCGAATCAAGATCAAGGTAAAGGTTGACGACCGTTCCCGCGAACTGGATTTCCGCGTTTCAACCCTGCCCACCTTGTTTGGCGAAAAGGTCGTGCTCCGCTTGCTTGATAAAGACAAGCTGATGCTCGACATGACCAAGCTTGGCTTCGAGCCGGAAAGCCTCGAGAAATTCAAGCGAAATATCGCCAATCCGTACGGAATGGTGCTCGTCACCGGTCCGACCGGTTCGGGAAAAACGAACACGCTTTACTCGGCGCTTCAGGCATTGAACACGCCCGAAACAAACATCATGACCGCCGAAGACCCGGTCGAGTTTAATCTCCACGGTATCAACCAGGTGCAGATGAAGGAGCAGATCGGATTGAACTTTGCCGCCGCGCTCCGCTCTTTCCTTCGTCAGGACCCGAATATCGTCCTCGTTGGTGAGATCCGCGACTTTGAAACGGCTGAGATCGCGATCAAGGCTGCATTGACCGGCCACCTTGTACTTTCGACGCTGCACACGAACGACGCGCCGTCGACGATCTCTCGTCTGGTGAATATGGGCATCGAGCCCTTCCTGGTGGCGACCTCGGTGAATATCATCCAGGCACAGCGACTGATCCGCACGATCTGCAAAAACTGTAAAGAAGAAACGCATGTGCCCGTTGAGGGACTCGTTGAGATCGGATTTTCCGCCGAGGAGGCGAACGACCTAAAGGTCTATCGCGGACGCGGCTGCAAGAATTGCAACGGCACCGGCTACAAGGGCCGGATCGGCCTTTACGAGGTCATGGAAGTGACCGAAGAGCTTCGCGAGCTGATCATTATCGGCGCCAGCGCGATGGAATTGAGACGGAAAGCGATCGAGCTAGGGATGATCACGCTTCGTGAGTCGGGCCTGTTCAAACTAAAAGAAGGCATCACGACGATCGAGGAGGTAGTGAAGGAAACGGTTCTGTAAGGGTTCTTTTTGGAGGAAATATGCTTATCAGAGCGATTGCTTTATCGATAGCCTTGTTGGTCGGTGTTGGGGCGATAATCCCGTTGGCAACGGAATCGGCCTCGGCGCATAAACACTACAAGCACAAGCATCGAAGATACAAAAAATATTCAAAAAGCTGGTGGAGGCAGTATCATGCACGCCAGCGTCGACACCGAGCGTTGGTGGCACGTCGCCGATCTCTCCGGCTAAAGCAGCTCAGGCTTGAAAAGGCCGCCGTGGACAGCAAAGCGGTCACTAACACCGATAAAAAGGTGATGGTCAAGACTTCTGCTCCTGAAACAGCCGCACTCTTGCCATCGGGCGAAGAAGCGCCGCGCGGTTGGAAAAAAGGCAGCTCGACCGCTGGTGAGATCCAGTTCCGTGTTGATGATCAGTCCGGCTCTCAGGTCGGCTCAGCTTCGTTGACCGTAGTCGGCCCGGCGACAGGCGAAACACGCGAAGTCGGTCGTAGCACCTGGCTGGGTGGCGTTCCGACGACATCGCTTCGGCGCGAAGTGATCAACCGAATGATCAGCGAGAATGGCTGGGTCGTCAACGACTACCAGAAAGACCTGGGCGGCAAAAAAGTCTACGTCGTCGTTGCTCAGTCGCAAAACGGCGGTCATGTCAGCTCGCGCGTTTTCTATTTCACTGAGGTCGATGGACGAATTTACAGCCTGGCGACCACCGCGACGGCCGATTCCGCCGATAAGATCTCAGAGGAATCGGAAAAGGTCATCAACTCGCTTCAGACTCCGAAGCGCCCCGCGCAGCGTGCCGGTCTGAAGACTGAGGAATAAACGTTAATTTACTCACCGGGCCGGCCTGTCATGTGCCGGCCCACCAAATACCTTCCCTTATGAGCTACGAACAACAAACCGGCGGAGCGGCGACCCAAATAACATTACCTGAGCTGCTCAAAAAGATGACCGAAGCCGGCGGCTCGGACCTTCACCTTTCCACGAATTCCGCCCCGCAGATCCGAGTTCACGGGCATCTCTCACCAGTCGCTGGCTATGCCGAGATGACAGCGGCCGATACCAAGCGGCTCGCATATTCGGTGCTCACGGACGCCCAAAAACACCGCTTTGAAGAAAACCTTGAGCTCGACTTTTCGTTCGGTCTCAAGGGCATGTCCCGCTTCCGTGCCAACCTCTTTAACCAGCGCGGCGCGGTCGGCGCGGTTTTTCGTGCGATCCCCTATGAGATCAAAACTTTCAACGATCTTGGTCTGCCGCCGGTTGTCTCTGACCTATGTAAAAAGCCTCGGGGTCTGGTACTCGTTACCGGCCCGACCGGTTCGGGTAAATCGACCACGCTCGCGTCGATGATCGATAAGATCAACATCGACCGTCACGACCATATTTTGACGATCGAGGACCCGATCGAGTTCCTACACAACCATAAGAACTGTGTCGTCAACCAACGCGAGGTCGCTGCGGACACCCATTCTTTCGGAGCAGCTCTCCGGACCGCACTTCGTCAGGACCCTGACGTCGTCCTCGTCGGTGAAATGCGTGACCTCGAGACGATCGAGATGGCCCTGCGTATCGCTGAAACCGGTCATTTGACATTCGCGACGCTGCACACGAACTCGGCCTACTCAACAATTAACCGAATTATCGACGTTTTCCCGTCAGGCCAGCAGTCGCAGGTCCGCACGCAATTGTCGCTCGTGCTCGAAGGCATTATGTGCCAAGCCCTGGTGCCAAAGGCCGCAGGCGATGGCCGCTGCATGGCGCTCGAAATACTCATACCGAACGCGGCTATCCGAAACCTGATCCGCGAGGACAAGATCCACCAGATCTACTCAATGATGCAGACCGGACAGGAGAAGTTCGGCATGCAGACCTTTAACCAGGCGCTTGCCTCGCTCTACCACAGCCGCCAGATCACCCTCGAAGCAGCGATGCAGCGAACGTCCAATCCGGACGAACTTAAAGAGCTTATCGAACGCGGTTCCGGTTTGAACCAGTCGTATGGCGGCGGCTCGCCTAATAAACCGCCAATGCCGGGTGGTCATGCGAGCCCGTACGCGCAGGGACGGCCCATCGGACAGCGGCCGCCGGTCAGATAGTGTTTGTTAGAGTGCGAGCTTTAGCTCGTTAGATGAAGAGGAGCATAGAACCCCAATGCCGACATTTGCATATAAAGGACGAAATCGCCTGAATGAGATCGTTTCGGGTGAGCGCGAAGCCGCCAGCCAGGACGAGCTGCGTTCGCTTTTGCGACGAGAACAGATCGTCATGACGCAGGCCTCTGAAAAGGGCCGCGACATCTCGATCCCGAAACTTGGCCGCAGGAAAAAGGTCGGCGCCAAAGAGCTGTCGATCTTTACCCGCCAGTTTTCCGTGATGATCGACGCGGGTCTGCCACTGGTCCAGTGTCTGGACATTCTGGCGGAACAGCAAAACAACACCTTCTTTAAGGATGTTCTGCGCCAGGTTCGGCAGAATGTCGAGGAGGGTTCGACCCTCTTTGCCGCGATGCAGAAGCACCCGAGGGTCTTCGATGCGTTGTACACCTCGATGGTTGAGGCCGGTGAGACCGGCGGTGTGCTCGATCTGATCCTTCAGCGTCTCGCGACCTTGATCGAGAAGGTCGTCAAACTGAAACGCAGCATCATATCGGCATCGATCTATCCTGCCGCCGTAGTATTTGTTGCAATTGCTGCGGTTGCAGTCATCATGATCGTCGTCATACCGCAGTTCGAACAGATCTTCCTCGGCTTGTTGGGTCCGGGCGAGTTGCTGCCGCTCCCGACTCGGATCGTAATGGGCATAAGCTCTTTCCTTGCGGGATGGGGCGGATTGGCGACCTTGGTTGCGATCATCGGTACGTCAGTCGGCACTAGCTATTATTACAAGACGGTAAGGGGCCGCTGGCAGATAGACACGATCATTCTGAAGATCCCCGTCTTTGGCAGCCTGATCCGCAAGATCGCTGTCGCCAGATTTTCAAGGATCCTTTCGACACTGCTTTCGTCGGGTGTCCCGATCCTGCAATCTCTCGATATTACTGCGAAAACGGCCGGTAACGTGATCATCGAGGACGCTATTTTCAAGGTCCGTGCCGGCGTCGAACGCGGTGAAAACTTTGTCGATCCGTTAAAGGCAACTGAAGTCTTCCCACACATGGTCGGTCAGATGATCGGCGTCGGCGAACAGACCGGCGCTCTCGATGCGATGCTGGGCAAGATCGCCGATTTTTACGAAGAAGAGGTCGATACGGCGATTGCCGACATTCTTTCGATGATCGAACCGATGTTGATCCTGTTTCTCGGAGTCACGATCGGATCGATCGTTATTTCAATGTATCTGCCGCTGTTTACCCTTATCGGAAAACTCGCGAGCGGCAACAAATAGGCCTTTTCTAAAGGCTTTCGTGAAGAAGCGGTCCCTTTCCCGTGGGCCGCTTTTTTGCGCGTTGCAGCCTATAGTTTGTCGTTAAAAAGACCGACCACGAGGGCCCAGGCGTCGCGGGCGGCGGTCTCGTTATAGACCTCGGGCCGGGTGTTGTTAAAGAACGCGTGGTCGGCGTCGTATTTGACCGAAGTTACGGGCAGCTCGTACCTTTCGGCGGCGTCCTCGAGGGCGGCTACCTTTTCCGCGTTGATCCATTTATCAAGCGTGGCCGAGACAAAGATCGTCGGCACCGTAAGTCGTTTAAGCACATCCTCTTCCGGGATGTCGCCGTAGAATGGGGCCGCCGCGCTGAGGCCCTCAAGCTCGCATGCGGCCCTCAGAGCGTATGTCCCGCCCATGCAAAAGCCCGTGATGCCAAAATGCGTTACGCCAAACTCGCTACGGGCCTTATCCATCGCGGTTCGGATCGTCTCGATGCCGTCCGCTAACTTTAATGCCTGCATCAATTGGCCGGCGTCGCCGGCAGTTTTCGCGAGCTGGCCGCGGTACAGATCGGGGGCGACGGCAATAAAGCCCTCAGCCGCGTAGCGGTTCGCAACGTCGCGGATGTGGTCGTTGAGGCCCCAATATTCCTGGACGACAACGACAGCCCTGGTCGTGTCCGCGTCGGGCCTGGCAACATAAGCGGTCGTGTCGCCGCCGGCGGCCGCAAACGACAAATTGGTCGAATTCATTAGCTATCCTCCTATGATCGCAAGTATTTAAACGATTATAATCGATTTCCCGTCGGGCGGTTGGTGTACCAGCGTACAAGTTCCCCCACGTTCACCAACGGTATGACCAAAACGGCCTCTCGTATGACCGCTTGAGCGTAAAATTTCGGCGCGGTTGATACTGCCCTTCCTCTCACGGCGTTCGCAACTGAAACCCGTCGAGATATTGCCCATCATGTCGCCTGAGGTGTCGACATTGCTTGCGGCTTTTGTCGTTGATCTGAGGCTTGGCCGGACACCGCTGCGGACGTGATAACATGGCTGAAATGACCCGCGTGTCCATTCGGATCTACGTGATCTTTTTTGCGGCGATGCTGATGGTTGTCGGCCCGGCGGGAGCGCAGGCGCCGCTCTCGGGGC
>DASXPW010000023.1:0-6414 GCA_036493385.1 Pyrinomonadaceae bacterium | reverse complement strand
CGGCGCAACCAGCGTCGGATGCTGAAGTGGGTCGCCAAAATTACCTCGCGATGAAAAACCTGAAAGGCGCCCGCGCTCGTCGGTCGCGCCGACGCTGACGACCCATGGCGCCGCGGCGTATGGGTTGAGCGTGCCGTTGCCCGGGCCGGAATTTCCCGCCGAGAAAACGACGCTTATGCCGGCGTCGGTCAGCATTTTCGTCGCGATGTTTACCGGATCGTTCGGGTCATAAACGGTCGACGCGGAGAAGCTGCAGTTAACGACGCGGACATTATATTGTGGGCCGCGGTCAAGTAGATAATCAAAGCCCGAGAGCACGTTTGTCAGATCGACATCGCCCGCGCTTAAACCGAGGAGCCGGGCACCCGGCGCCACACCGGCGTATTTCCCGCCGGAACTTGCACCGCTGCCGGCAATGATGCCGGAAACGAATGTACCGTGCCCTTCGACCAGGTCGGTGTTGGGTAGATTTTCGATCGGGACGGGATTTTGAAAACGGGCCGGGACACTTTGCGGATCGACAAGACGAACATTCTGAACGACGCGTCCTGCAAGGTCAGGCAGCATTTCATTGATGCCGGTGTCAAGCACCGCCACAGTCACGTTCCGTCCGGTAACGGGCAGGGCGTTGTTGGCCGATCGCAGATCGCTGTCGCCGGCGACCCTCTGCCCGCCCGTGATACTGAAATACGGATCGGAGTTGAAACTGAGCGTCCGATTTCCATAGATCGATCGAACCTCTGGAAGGTGAGAGACCGCGGTGATCTGCCGCCGCGTCGCGGAAATGTATACCATCGGCAGCCGATTAAACACTGTGCCGCCGAGAATGCCGATCTGCCTGAGATGGTCGAGGTCTGCCGACGTGACCGCATTGTGATATGCGACGACGGCATTAATACTCCTGTCGTCTGTCGCATCGTTGAGCGCGATCGCAAGCTCGGGATCGAGGCCCTGAATGCCGGACTGACCGCCGTCGGCACCAGTCAGCGTAATTCCATCTGCCCCGGTTAATGTGATGCCGTCCGCTCCGGTCAGCGTGATCCCATCGGCACCAGTGAGCGTAATTCCGTCAGCGCCCGTCAATGTAATGCCGTTCGGGTTAGCGAGGTTAAAGGCAACACCTGACGGGCTGAATCCCACGATCGAGTCCGCGCCTGTCAAGGTGATACCGTCGACGCCCGTGGAAACGATGCCATCCGCGCTGGTTAAAGTGATTTCGTCCGCTCCCGTTTCGGTCATTCCATCCGCATCGATGATGGTTGTGCCGTCGACCCCGGTGAGAGTGATGCCCGTCGACCGTCGAATGAGAATTGAGTCGGCCGAATATCGCGTTCCGTCGGCACCCGTCAAGGTTATGCCGTCCGCCCCGGTTAGGGTGATGCCGTCCGCGCCGGTTAGGGTGATGCCGTCCGCCCCGGTTAAGGTGATGCCGTTCGGACCGGTATATGTCGTCCCGTTCGTACCGACCGTCCGAACCGCATCGAGACCGGTTACCGGAACCCCGTCGGCACCTGTCAAAGCTATTCCGTTAGTTGTGTAATTTAGTATTCCGTCGGCACCGGTAAGGGTGATCCCATCGGCTCCGGTCAACGTAATAGCATCCGCGCCCGTAAGAGTTATGCCGCTGGACCGAACAAAACTGATCCCGGCGCCTGCCGTTTGGACGAGCACCGCGAAAAGAATAGTTGCGGAAAGGAGCCTTTTCATTCAGTTATGTCGACTCTCCCCTTGTTCGGCGTCCGGAATTTAAAGCGTAAAGCTGGAAGCCAACTGTCAACTGTCCGAAAACCATACAAATCGCGGCGCGAATATCCGCGACTTGTATGGTGTCTGACCTATCAGCAAGATTCGTACCTAATTTCCACCAGATTTCTGGACGTTCAGGTTAAATGTCGCACCTTTGTCGAGGTGGACGTTGCTGTTTGGCGATGAGAGCGTTGTGGATGTCTGAGCGGAGCCGCTGGCCGATGTCGAGATTTGCAGCCCATTAACCGTGCGTCCAACGGTCTGAGTCGTGCTGCCAAGCGTATTGGTTGCTGTATTTGCAACGCCGCCGACAGTCTGCGTTGTTGAATTAACAACTCCGCCGACCGTGTTTGTGACACCTCCGACAGTGTTCGTAACCCCGCCTAGCAATCCACCACCGCCTGAAGAGCTGCCGCCGCCGGACGAACGGGCCGAGGTCATGCCAGAGCCTGAAATGTCTGAGTTCAGGTCATCGCCAACGGCGCTCGCGGCCTGTAAATTGGTGATCGAGACAATATTTGCCACGATCGGTACTGACAGGTCGCGTCCCTGCAGGCGGTCAAAAACGAGCCCGAGACTCGACCCGGCGGCGTTCTTCGCCTTCTGGCGTACTTCGGTCACGCGCCCGATCAATTGAGAGCCTTTAGGAATGATCACCTGTCCGGCCTGTTTGACGGCTTGAGTCGTTTTTAAGATGACTTGATCGCCAACCTTAGCGTTTTTCACATCGAGTGAGTTTTGCAAAGTGGCCTGTATATTCGTAACTGCCGAAAGCGCAGCCGGGCCGGCCGACGCGTCGGTCGACCCCGAGCCTTTTGCGTTGACCGATTGTTTTGCCGTCCCTTTGGGCGAATTCGCCGAGTTTTTTTGCGTTTGTGCGACGGCGGCAAGGTTAAATACCAGTGTTAAGCCCAATCCCCAAAATACCTTTTTCATTTCGATCACCTCTTCTTGAAATTGCGTGTTAATGGTGTCCATTTTATGGGCCACGCTCGTTAGGGATCGGTCTTTCCCGATCCTAGCGTATGGACATCATCGCACCCTGCGCTTGAGAAAAACTTGAGACTTCCAGGCCAGATTCCCGCGATTCAAGTTTTTCTCAAGTATTGCCGGATAAGATACGTTTCGTATGACGATGAGCTTTCTCCTGCATGACGAATTCGAGGAGTTCGCACCGGCCGAGTTCAGGAGCCCGGAGCGGGCGGACGGACAAACCGCGCGGCCCTCTGTGCAAGCGGTGTCATTGTCACAAGAGTATAAGTTTCGAATTCCGGATGTCGGCCCGATCTTTGGTCGAGAGCGCCTGGTCGACCTTGTCCGTCTCTCGGTGGAGCAGTACGGAGCGACACTCATTTCGGGGCGCGCCGGTACGGGAAAGACCATTTTGGCGGCCGACTTTGCTCGGCGCGGATCTAAGGCAGCCTGGTATTCGATCGAGGCTGCGGATGCGGAATGGCCACAGTTTGCCGAGTCCCTGGCTCATGCCTGGCGCGTTAAAACCGGACATCTGAACCGCGCGTTGACCCCATCGCCCGACGCGGCCCAGATATCGCGGTTATTGATGCATTTTCTGGGAAACGGAAAGCACCATTCGCGCGGCGTGCTCGTCCTCGACGATGTTCATCATCTTTTTGACGCTGGTTGGTTTCCTGAGTTCTTTCGTCAAATGATCGTCGCCCTTGACCCGAAAACGCGTCTCCTGATGTTATGCCGGAGCCGTCCGAGCGCACCGCTCTGGCGGCTTCGGTCAAAGCAGATGCTGAACGTGATCGACGAGTCGATCATAAATTTGACGCGGGGGGAATCGAGGGAGATATGTGCCGAGCGCGGACTTTCGGAAGTGGTTGCCGACGAAGCGTATGATCTCGCATTCGGCAATATTGCAAAGCTCGTAAAGATCCTCGATAACATTGCGCCGCGGACCGTTTTTGCCGGCGCTCATCGTGCTTTTTGAACCCGGCACCGCTATGACATAATCGACCCGAGTCCGTCCTCACCGAGTACATTCGACGATGAAGGGATCGAGCTTCTTTCTGCGAACAAAGCTGCTGCCGCCTCGCGCAGGCTCCGACCTGCTGGCGAGACCGCGCCTCATTGAGCGCCTGGCGGGGAATGTCTCTAATCCGATGACGCTCGTCGCAGCAGACGCGGGCTCGGGAAAGACGACTCTGGTCATCGATTTTGTCCGCCAACAGGGCCGGCCGGTGGTCTGGTATCAGCTCGATCACACGGACAGCGATCCGGCGGCGTTTCTCGGTTATGTGACGCACGGAATTCGCGGTCTTGTGTCCTATTTTGGCGAGGCGATGCTGACGTATCTCGGCGAGTCGGGCGAGGACGTGTTGCGCTTTCCGGAACGCGCCGCCGATCTGCTGATAAACGAACTTCTCAGATCTATCGAGGAGCCGTTCATTCTCGTTCTCGACGACTATCATCATATCGGCCGAGATACGGCTGTTCACAAGATCGTCGACCGGGTCGTGCAATACTCGTCGGATCTGCTGCATTTGATGATCACCACACGGGATGTGCCGCCGCTGGCGCTGATGCGACGACGGAGTCAATCAGCGGCATTGGTGATAACCCGCGACGATCTGCTTTTTACTGATGACGAAGTGAAAAGCCTCTTTCGCAAGACGCTCAGCGTTGAGCTAAAGGACAGGGAGGTCGCCGACTATCGGGCCCGAACAAACGGCTGGATCACGGCCCTGCAGCTTGTCCGGCAGTCGGCCGAGCAGCAGCTTCACTCAGGAGCCGCCGCGGAGAAGCTTGTATTAACGGAGGTTCTAAAACAATCGGAACGCGACATTTCGGACTATTTCGCGGAGGAAGTATTTTCGCGCGAATCCGGTGAGATCAAAGACCTGCTGATGCGATCCTCATTGCTCGATTCGATAGATCAGGACACATGCAGGGCGTTGTTTCCCGACATTCGCAGCTCGGCATTGCTGCCCGAGATCGCGCTGAAGAACGTCTTCCTCACGGTTGCCGGAGACAGCCGTTTTGAAGAGTACCGGCTGCATCCGCTCTTTCGCGATTTTTTGCGAAAGCGGCTTCGGACCGAGATCGGTCGTCCTGCGATCGCCGCCGAAAGGGTCCGCTTCGCCGAACATTTTCTAGGCCTTAAAAAATGGGAAACGGCGCTCCCCTACCTGCTTGACGCCGAAGACTTTTCGCGGGCGGCGGAGATCGTTGCCGAGACCGGTGCGGAGTGGATCGCCGCAGGTGCGTTTACTTCGCTGAAACTCCTTAGCGATCGCATCCCTAACGGCAATATGGATGAGTTTCCTCGGTCGCTGTTATACCGGGCGGAAGCGCTGCGGCTGACCGGCGACATACAGGACGCGACCGGAATGCTCCGCCACGCCATCGAGCTGCTCGAGACGGGCGGCGACCGCGAAGGCGAAGCCGAAGCGTTACACGCGCTCGCCAGCATCGCCAGGCGCCGCGGAAATTTTGTCGAGGCTTACGATCTGCTTGATCGCGCGATCAAGATCGCCGATCCCGACTCCGAAGCGTATATCAAATGTGCCAACACGCGCGGTCTGTGCCTGATCGTGCAGGGAGAATGGGTCGAGGCCGAGCGGCAGTTCCGCGTCGCGCTGGACGCGGCCGAGCGACAGCGGAACGAACGCTATATCCGATTGGTTACGCATAACCTCGCGCTCGCACCCGGTTTTCGCGGCGATTTTGGCGAAGCCCTCCGTTGGTTTCGCCGCATTTTTCGCGACGGCACGGCTGAAAAGCAGCTTCCGCAGGAAGCGATAGGTCATTTGAATGTTGCGCGTCTGCACCTTTATCGCGGCGAGATGGATGAGACCGAAACGCATCTCGAGCGGGCATTGGAGCTTTGTCAGCTTTACAACATGCGAGGCTTGCGGGGTGAGATCTTTGAAGCGTATGCAAATTTTTACCGCGAGAGGCGGGACCTTGCGCGGGCCGAGGAATATTACGAGCGCGCCGTCGGTGCGTACGAGGAAGCAGAGATCGACATATCGACAAAAGAGATAGATGAGGAGCGCGCGGTATTTTACGCCATGAGAGGCGATCTGGTCCGATCGCGCAGGCTGCTTGAAAAGCTGATCGACGCACGTACGACCCGTGGCGACATGGCTGCTGTCAATACGGCGATGATGCGCCGTTTGCAGCTCGACATCATTGAAAAATGCTCCGACGGCACTATCACCGAGATCGAAAAGATCCTCGAGTTTTTCAAAGGGCAGGGGCAATACTACTACGAAGCAGTTTCGTCGGTAATGCTTGCCGAAGCGTTGGACGCCGCCGGCCGCAGCCGTGAAGCGGTCGGGCCTGTACGGCGAGCGCTCGATCTCTCGGCAAGATACGACTATGACTACTGGCTGCGGGGCGAGATACGGCGAAGCCCGAGCATTTTCGGTATCGAAGAGATCGCTGAAAGACTGCCGGCCGACCTCAGACAAGAGCTGGAGAGGAGCAGTCCCTTAACGGTTGCGCAGCCTGGAACGAGTACTCTTACAGCCGCGCCTGTAACGGACCTGACGGTTCGATTACTCGGCCATCCGGAGGTCTTTCGCGACCCCGATCGGCCGTTCGCACCGGACGCGTGGACAACAAGGCGGGCCCGAGAGATCTTTTGCTTTCTCGCAGAAAGCCGTCAGAGACGGGTTTCGAAAGATGTTCTGGTCGAGG
>DASXPW010000022.1:0-10123 GCA_036493385.1 Pyrinomonadaceae bacterium | reverse complement strand
TGACGCGGGCTGACAGGGTAGCGAAGATCTATGTCTCGCTGTGGGGCGACGGCTCTGTGGCGGTGGTCGACCCGACGCTCAAAGGGCCGATCACATTTATTAAGGTCGATCGACACCCGACGATAATGATGCTGGATCGCGGCCAGACCCGGCTGTATGTCATCAATTCAGATGCTGATTCGGTTTCCGTCATTGACACTAAGACCGATCGCGTTGTCGAGCGCGTTGATGTGCGGCTCAGTGAGACAGCAATGGGCGGCGTCAGCCCCGAAGGTATCGCGCTTAGCGAAGACGAACAGACACTCTATGTTGCGAATGCTCATGCGAACGCGGTTGCAGTCGTTAAGCTCGTCTCGACGCCAACGGCCCGCGAACACTCAAAGCTTCTCGGTTTTATCCCAACCGGAAACTACGCCTCCGCCGTCGCCGTTGTCGGCAGCCGATTGTTCATCGCGAACGGCAAGGGCACCGGGATGGAAAACTCGTCAAACGTCGTAAGCGGAACCGGAATGTATCCAAACATGCCCAACGGCAATTTTCCCGGCGACCGGTACAACAAACAAGGAATGCATCCCGACGCGATCGTTGACGGCAATATTAGCGTCGTCAATATGCCGGATGAGAAGCAGCTCTTTTCCTACACGCAGCAGGTGATGCATAACAACGGCTTGCTCGGACGCGACACGGTAAATCTGTTTCCGGGCGGCAAATCGCCCTTTAAGCATGTGATCTATATCATCCGCGAAAACCGATCGTACGATCAGGTGTTCGGGGACATCGCGGCGAGCGGCGACGGAAGCAAGGCCGACGGCGAGCCGTCGGTCGCGATATTTGGTGACGCGCGAACGGCGCGCTCGCCTAGGGACGAGCCTCAGGAGATAACGCCAAACGCGCATGCGCTCGCTTTGCGGTTTGGCCTGCTCGACCGATTTTTCGTGAACGCCGAGGCCAGCCCGGATGGGCATAACTGGTCGACCGCAGCGTTTTCAAACGACTATATCGATAAGGCCTTTCGATGGAACTACTCGCGACGCGGCCGCACTTATGATTTTGAGGGCATCAACCGTGAACCGTCTGCCGAACCTCCCGCCAACCAGCCGCCGGTGGCGTTGCCGTCGGTTTTCAAATTGCCGGCCACGGCGGACGATCTTGCCAGCTACGACAAGCGGTACATACCCTATCTTCATGGGGCTCGCGATGTAGGCGAACCGGAGACGCTGTATCTATGGGATGCGGCAAAGCGAGCTGGACTGAGATACCGAAACTATGGCGAATTTATCGAAACGATCTCAGCTGATAGCGTTCGTGCGGTCAACGAGAGAAAGCAGATGCCATATCCGGACATCTCGCCGACACTTGCGGCTTATCCGGTCAAGAAGACGCTGGAAAATCATTTCTGTCCGACGACGCGAAATTTCGACCTTCAGACGCCGGACTCGATGACGGTCGACTCTTACCGAACGGCTGTCGAATCAAAAGGCGCGACGAACGCGCTTATCTCTGAGGACCAGACTGACCCGCATTTTCGCGGGACGTCTCGCTTTGGCGAGTGGGTCAAGGAGTTTCGCTCGTTCGTCGCGGACGTCCAGGCGGGTAAGCCGGACCGCCTTCCAAACCTCTCGATCGTCCGATTTTCAAATGATCATACGGCCGGAGTGAGCCGCAGCCGGCCGACGCCACAGTTTTATGTCGCTGATAACGACTATGCGATCGGCCGAATGGTCGAGGAAGTTTCGAAGAGTCCTTATTGGAAGGATACGGCGATCTTTATTCTTGAGGACGACGCGCAGGATGGGCCGGACCATGTCGATGCCCACCGCTCGCCCGCGCTGGTCATTTCGGCCTACAACCGGCCGGGCGCGCTCATTCACGAATTTCACAGCACGGTCAGCCTGATCCGCACACTCGAACTGTGTCTCGGGATCGAGCCGATGAACTTTCTCGATTCGAACGCGGTTCCCATCGATATTTTTGCGAACGAGCCCGACCTGCGACCGTACAACGCTGTGCTGCCAACGGTGGCTCTCGATAATTTGTTTCCGCCTCAGCGGCCGACGCGCGCGATGCTCGAATATATGCGGCTTACGTCGGAGCAAGCCCTCTCGCGAGCCGACCTTGCAAACCCGCAGGAGCTGAATAAGATCATCTGGTACTCAGTCCGTGGCGACGAGCCGATGCCGCAGCCTGAGCGGCTCGCCGTATTTGATCTGTTACGTGTCGGGATGAAGCTGGAACCAGAGGACAACGACGCCGAAGAACAATTTTAATAAACAAACACGCGAAGAACGATCGACTGGATTAGCCCGATCAGGATCAAAACGAGCATCGCCGAGATGTCGAACATTCCGATCGGCGGAATAAGCCGCTGCGCGGGACGAAGTATTGGATCGGTGACGCGCTTTACAAATCCGAGAAACGTCTTCCGATTGAAGACGAACCACTGTGAGACAAATCGGATCAAGATGAACAAGATCAGTAGGCTAAGCAGAGCGTAGATCACAAACCCGACGAACATCTTGGGATTTCCACTGGCCACGCCGAGCGTCAGACCGTCGATGATAAAGAACAGGTTTTCAATGATCTGCAGGCCGAAATAGGTCAACACGAGCGCGATCAGGATGGTCAAGAGCGGTGCAAGACGCGTATCGATGCGGAATGTAGCGAGAAAACGCGCCGCCGGATACACCCACTTTTCAGTAAACTTTCTTACCTTGTATCCAAATCGGCCCACGGTGCCAAACGGGTTTGGGTCAGCGTAGTTAAAGATAAGCCGCAACAGAAGTATCGCGAGAAAGACGAGGAACACCGACCAGACGGCCAGGTAAACAATTGGGAAAACAATGCCAGTAAGATAGCCGATTATCATCCGACCTTATTGTATCGCCGCTCGCCGAAAATTGCCGTTCCGACGCGGACAACCGTCGCGCCCTCTTCAATAGCGACCTCGAAATCATGGCTCATGCCCATCGAAAGCTCACCCCGTCCGTTTCTGAACGCCCCGTCGGCGGCCAGCCGATCGCGGATCTCGCGTAGCCGCATAAAATAAGGCCGCGTCGCCTCAGGCTCCTCAAAAAACGGCGGGAGCACCATCAGTCCGTCAAACCGCAGACGCTCGCAGCGGCGAAGAAATTCGACCAGCGTTTGCATTTCACTTTCAGCGATGCCTGACTTGGTCTCCTCTCCCGCCAGATCGACCTCAACAAAAACGGGCAGGACGTCACGTCCCCCTTCAATACAAATACGCTCGAGTCGCGTCGCAAGTTCGACCGAGTCGACAGTATGAATGACATCAAAAAGCTGGACGGCCTTTCGCACTTTATTCGATTGCAGATGGCCGATCAGGTGCCATTCTGCTGAGTTTCGGCCAAGCTCAATGATCTTGCCTTCCGCCTCCTGCACCTTGTTCTCGCCAAACACATGACATCCGCCGCCGATCGCCTCTTTGATCGCTGAAACAGGCTGCGTCTTGCTGACCGCAACGAGTTTGATCTCGTCGGGGCTTCGATGGGCGCGTTTTGCGGCGGCTACGACGCGCGTCAACACATGCTGATAATTTTCCGCGATCGACATTGAGAATTACGTTATGACAACGGGTGGAAACTGACAACTGTACGCGGTCAATCGCTTGAATTTCGGCCGGTCAATTAGTATTCTCAGAGTTCGCCTCAATGCGTGCGGACGTGGCGGAACTGGTAGACGCGCAGGTCTCAGAAGCCTGTTGCCGCGAGGCAGTGGAAGTTCGATTCTTCTCGTCCGCACCAACAAACGGATGAAGTAAAAGGGATGAAGGATAAAGCGCCTTGATCCCTTTTTGATCTTTTGCCCGCGGTGAGTATTCGGCAGCAATTCACATCGGCGATCATCGCAAATCAGACCGAGTTCGGTTTGGAATTGTCCGCAAAGACGACCGACAGCCTTGCGGACTATTTTGAGTTAGTTCAAAAAAACAATCCGCTTTTGCATTTAGTTGGGCCTTGCAAGCCTGAGGAATTTGCCATCCGGCACGTTCTCGAATCGCTCGCGATGGTCGAGTTCTTGCCGACCGGCGCTCGGTTTGCCGACGTCGGAACGGGGGCCGGCCTACCCGCAATACCATGTCTGCTCGCGCGCGAAGACCTTCGAGCGACGCTTATAGAGTCAAAGGAAAAAAAGGCCATTTTCCTGTTGAAGGCGACGGAGAGACTAAATATTTCATCACGCGCTCCGATTTTGAATCGTCAGTTTGACGAAGTGCGCGAACGCGATCTTGGATTTGTCTCGTGCCGGGCGCTCGACAGATTTACGGAGCGGCTTCCGCGGCTTTTGAGATGGACGGGCCACCGGACATTTCTCCTTTTTGGCGGTCCATCGCTTGGCGAGGCTCTCGAACGTCACCTTGCTGATTTTGAGACGCGGCTGCTGCCGATGTCGGAACAGAGATTTCTTTATGTCGGTAAATCGCGCCGGTAAAAAAGCGAAAGGCAGTTTGAATGCTCAAGCTGCCCCTCCGTAAAAGTTACGTTAGTTGTTATCCGACTCGATGGTTTCGACGCCAGCGGCGGTTGCGCTGATTCCGAAGACGATAATGGATTTTGCGCTCACGCCGGTTTAGTCTTCGTTCGCGATGGTTGATCCGCCGCAACGTGCGTCTCTCACGTCGCATCCTCGGTGTTTGTTGAGCTGCGGCAGGAGCGGCGGCACTCGCCGCGAGAGCTACGCCCGCATCCGAATACAAAAAGATCGCCAAAGCAGCGACCACGATAAAATAGCCTAACAATTTTTTCATCTACTCCTCCCTTTTGCTGAACAAGAAATGCAAAATGCCGTCGAAAGTCGTTCGACAGGCTTTCGCGATTATAAGAGTGTCGAGTGTGAAAAGAAACAAAAATCTTTCGACGCGATCGGATGTCAGTTTCCCGCGATGAGCTGCCCGATCAGGTTCTGGCCGTCTTTGCTCATATGGCCGGTCAGGCTGTCGATCCGGATCTCGACAGAATGCGCGTCGGCTATCTTTCTGAGCGACTCGCGGCTTAATCGATAGAACAAGACCTCAAGGGCTCCAGGGCTTTCTTTTCCGCGCAGGCCGCGATCGAGGTTCGCGCTGATCGCGCGTCCGTCGGCCACAATGGTTAGCCTACTTGCTCGTCGGGAGAAGTTGTAGTCATCGGACAAAGCCATGAACAAAAGATTGTAGACGTCTTTATGGCTGCCGTCCGGACCATTTAGAGAATAGTAAACCGCTCGGCAGTCGAGTTTTTGCTTTGAATTGCCGGTTGAAAAATCGATCACCGCGTTCGAAGTATAGAAGGCCCGAAACTGTTTCTTCGGATCGTCGTACGAATGGACGCCGTAGGATTCGCCACCGGCTGCCGTGATCCACTCAAACCAAGAGTCCTTGTCAAACGCGGCCATCTTCTGATTGTTCAGCTCGCCGGGTCTGGCGTTTGACTGGTACGGCCCCAGACCGCTGCGAACGCCCCGCAGACGAACTTTGGCGGCCTCTAGCTGGCGGATCTTTTCTTCTTTATCGGCCCGAAATTCCCACGCCGGCTTAAGATCGGCGACCGACCAGACGCCGAGTTTGTCGGCGCGGGCCTGGTCCTGGCTTACGTTATAGGACTCGAATTCCGCAGTCGACTGTCCCGACTTTTCCCGCGGTATCAGCCATGCCGCGCCGTCGCGGAGCATCTGTTGACTTACGTCGATACCGCTGATGACAAGCCGTCCGCGAACGTCGTTAGTACCGAGACCAACGAGCCTGAAGTCAGCTTCTTTACCGCTGGTCAACACTTCGAGATGATCGATCACTATTTGATGGAGAGGCTGTTCGGGTTCAGGCACCTCGACGTATTGGAGAACGACGTTCATACGACCGTTTGGCATTTCGAGAACGACGGTCTTGCCGTCAACGACGTCAACGATAGTGCCGTGATAAACGTTCTGAGAAAAGGTCTCGACCGCGAAGTATAAAACGAGAAAGGTCGCTGTGAGGAAGTAATACTTTGCCATCATATGAGAGTGCCGACTGAGGACATCGATCAGCGAACGTCGAGGTTATATTCGCGGAGTCGGCGGTATAAGGTCGACGGTGAGATGCCGAGCAGCTCGGCGGTCTTACCGCGATGCCATCCGGTTTTTTCCAGCGCGCCGATGATCTGCTGGCGCTCGACATCGCGAAGGTTTGTCGGTGCTGCGTTGTGAAATGAAGCGACGCCTCCGCCCGCGGGCGAATTGTAATTTATCGAAACGTTTGGTTTCTCCACTCTAAAAACGACCTCAGGCGGCAGCTCTTTGACGGTGATAATGTCGCCGTCGCAGAGCAGCACGGCACGCTCGAGACAGTTGCGAAGCTGACGGACGTTGCCGCTCCAGTCGAACTGGCTTATCGCCTCGATCGCGTTCGGTGCGATCTTTGGCGCTGCTGCGCCGGCGATCTTGTTGAGCAGGTGATCGGCTAGCGGCCTAATATCCTCGCGCCGTGTTCTGAGCGGCGGAATGTTGATCTCAAAGCTGTTAACCCGATACATCAGATCGGCGCGGAATGTGCCGTCAGCGATCGCTACGTCCGTGTCGCGGTTTGTTGCGGCAACGAGACGGACGTCGACCTCGACCTTTTTGACTCCGCCGACACGGAAGAACGACCGTGTCTCGAGCGCCCGCAGAAGCTTTGACTGCAATGCCGCGGGCATCTCCATGATCTCATCCAAAAACAGCGACCCGCCATCTGCGATCTCAAAGAGGCCGAGCTTTCGCGTGCGTGCTCCAGAAAAAGCTCCCGCCTCGTGACCGAACAATTCTGATTCAAGCAGCGTGTCCTGCAGAGCAGCGCAGTTTAGATCGATAAAAGGCTTGTCATGCCGCCGGCTCAGTCGATGTATTGCCTGAGCGATCAGCTCTTTGCCGGTCCCCGACTCGCCCGTGATCAAAACCGATGTGTCCGACGGCGCGACCCGCTGAACGAGGCGAAGGACCTCTTTCATCTGTGGCGAGTGGGCCACGATGTCGGGCATTTTGCCGCTCGTCCTGGCGATCTGCGCTCTGAGGCGCTGATTGTCGATCTTCAGACTCTGTTTCTCGGCGGCCTGGTCGACCAAAACCGAAAGCTCGGCGATCCGATATGGCTTGGTAAGGTAGTCGTATGCTCCGAGCTTCATTGCCTCGATAGCAGTCTCGACCGTGGCCTGGCCCGTCAGCATAATGACCTCCGGCCGGTTCTGATTCTGTTCGCACAGCCGGCGCAAAAAGCCCATGCCGTCGAGCCGCGGCATATTGATATCGCAGAGAACAACGTCAAAATCGTGCTGTTCGAGAGTTTCCCATGCCTCCTCGCCGTCCGAGGCTGTCTCGACGGAATGTCCCTGTCGCGCCAGCTCTTTCTGCACAACCATGCGGAGGTTTTTTTCGTCGTCGACTACAAGCAGCTTTGCCATAAATAGTTCTCGTTTATGATTCGTATCTAGTCTCTTTCGATCGCGGCCGGCAAGAGGATCGAAAAGGTGGTGCCTACGCCGGGGCTAGAGCGAACGCTTAACCGGCCGCCGTGATCCGTTACGATGCCGTAACAAACAGCCAAGCCGAGACCCGTGCCGCGGCCGATCTCCTTGGTCGTAAAAAAGGGCTCGAAGATCTTAGTGAGGCTTTCCGTCGAAATGCCGATGCCGGTGTCCGCTATCTCGACAACCACGCTGTTTGCCTGATTAAAGGCGCGGAGTGTGAGGCGTCCGCCATTGGGCATTGCATCGATCGCATTTGTACCGAGGGCAATGACCGCCTGCTGGATCTGGCCGGCGTCGGCCTCGACCGTTTGCAGGGCTTCTTTAACGTCGACGCTGATCTCGATCCCGACGCCGCGTTTCTGATGTGACAGAAGATTCGCCGAAGCTTCGAGCGTGTCGGCAACGTTGATCGGCCGCCTATCGACCGTCCGCATCCGACTGAAATCGAGCAGCCCGGTCGTGATCGATTTGCAGCGAAAGGCTTCGCTCTTAATGAGCCCGAGGTACTCGTCAAGGTCCTCTACCGCTTCGGTGTTCGCAAACGCGCCTTCCTCGAAACGGGCCTCGAGCGCCTCGGCACAAGCGGCAATTGTCGCAAGTGGATTATTGATCTCGTGTACAACGCCCGCTGCGAGGCGACCGACGGCTGCCAGTTTTTCAGCGCGTCCAATAGCTTGAGTGGCCTCGACGCGGGCGGTGACGTCCTCGCCGACCGTGATCACGTGAGAGACCGCACCGGTGGCTTCATCACGCATCGGAACTTTGCTGACAAGCCAATGGCGCGTCTGACCCTTTTCATCGACGGTTTGCTGCTCGATTCGCTCGATCCGGCCTGTCTCGAACGCGCGCTCAAACTCGGATCGAAGCCGACCTTGCGGATACCTTGCCAGAACTTCAAAAACGTCGCGGCCGATCGCCGTGTCACGCGGTATGCCCTTATTTCCGACCTCGCGGCGGCGGTTCCACGTCACGATTCGGTAATCGCGATCAACGACGTAGAGCGAAACCGGCAACGCATCGAGGACCGACTCGGTAAATTTGCGATGCTCTTCGCGAGCGCGCATGATCGACGAGTCGTACGTAGATTCATAATGCGACGTAAGGTTGATGCTCATCGCAGCGAGCTGAGTCGAGGCATCTATAAGGCGTTCCGCCCGCTCCGTTAGCTCCGATCGCGACGCAAATCCAGACACGATGGCACCCTTTATATCCCCGTTTATATGGAGCGGCGAAATGTATTCGAATTTGTGATCAGTACCCGACAGGAAAAAATCGTTCGGGTCATCAATCCCATAGCCGACCTGCGGCGGCAGAAAATCAAGCCAACGGTCGAACGTCTTTCGGACGAGGAAATTTCCTTCCAGTTCGCCGTTGACGTCAAACCCGCAGCTGACCAATCCGATGTTTGCCAGCTCGGCTACAAATGCTGAGACCGTCGCGCCCGAACCAACGCGGACCGCCTCGGCGACGCGGCTCGCGACCTTTTTCGGATGGACTGTGACGAGCAGGCTCCGGCCCAGGTCGGCGACAAACTTCAGCTCCGAAGTAACTGAGTTGCCGTCAACGATCCGGGGCCATGGCCCCTTCACTTTGCCCGTTGCAGTGGGTCTAAGCATCTTGATTTTAGGGATTTGACCGACTTTTCCGGAGGTCTCTGGCGGGTCCTGAGAGAGATTGGTCGGTAAGGGTGCGCGGGATGTCACACCCTATAAGGATTAAAACGGTTTTTGCACGGTTTGTCAATAGCTTGAGCGCTGAAATAAGCTGTTGACAGGCATCGAACTGCCGCCGAAAATCAAGAAAAGGAATGGTTTAACGTCATGCGGGTTTTTGGCTGGCGGGCGCTGGCACAATTTGGGATCCTGATAGCTCTGTGGGCTGGGTTGTGTTCCACCGCTCCAGCTCAGAAGCCTGTTGATCGATCGGTCGCTACCATCAGCGATGGCGTTAGGACCGAGCTGATCACATATTCGGACCTGATGTGGCAACTCGCGCTGCAGCCGGGTACGTCGATCGATCCACCGTCAAAGGACGATCTGCAGCGGGCGCTTCAAACGCTGATCGACCAGCGATTGTTTGCCCTCGAGGCCGAGCGCATCCCTCGAAATGCTCCGACGGATCAGGAGATCGCGGCTGAGATAAATGATCTGCTCAGTCATTTCCCGTCGCCGGCTGAGTTTGAAAGGCGTCTGAATCGCGTCGGGTTTACGTCGGTCAAAGACGACAATTTTGAGCGGATCATAGCGGAACGCGTCGCGATCAATAAGTATCTTGATTTCCGATTTCGATCATTTATCGTCATCACGCCCGCCGACGAGGAGAAATATTATCGAGATACCTACGTGCCCGATTTCCGAAAGCGGTTTCCCGGCGTGGTGGTGCCGAGCCTTGAGAGTAAGCGTGCCGAGATACAAAGCACGCTTACCGAAAGCCGCGTCGCGGAACAGATAGAAACCTTTTTGGACGAGGCAAAGCGCCGTGTCCAGATCGTGATCCTCAGCGATGTCTAATGGACAAGCTGCAAGCCGCGGCGGGCAAACACCAGCTCGGACACGATCGACTGGTACGATTGAATTTCGAGCCTGCACATAAGCGACCGATCAAGAAGAAACTCCCAATCGTCCTGCGGAACATTTCGAAACGCCTCG
>DASXPW010000021.1:0-5775 GCA_036493385.1 Pyrinomonadaceae bacterium | reverse complement strand
GTCGTCTCGCCGAAATAGGACATCGTCAGAGCATCGGCGCCGATCTCGCCGATCGTCGTACACAAGATCTTGATGATCCAAAATGTGAGAGTGACCTCGGGCACCTTTGCCACAATGGTCATGATCTCTGGCGTAGCCCTGTCCTGATCGGTGATGATGTCACTTTCTCGTTCAGCCATGTTTCCCCCTTGTTCTTGTTTTGATCATTTGCCATAAACCAAAACGACAAATGAGTTTGGTATGACGGGCGGACGCGGTCTCGGCTGCTCTTTGGTCGGCGCGGGCGCAGTGCCAAACTGAGCTGTAGGCAGGTAGACCTTATGGGTCTTTGTATCGATGGTCATTGTTCGGGCACGTGGCTCGGTCTTGACGTTCTCGACGATCGAGTATTTGTCGGGTGAGTCTTCGTGAATAATCGTAAGTGTTCCGTCGCCGCCGTTTGGCGAAAAAACGTATTTAAGCTCAGGGTCGAATTCCATCCCGTCGGTGCCGGTCCCGGTCGGCACAGTGGCGACGACCTTGCCGGTTTTTGCGTCGACGGCGACCATCTGCTTTTCGCACGCGGCAAAGAGCCGGCTTGACTTTCTGTCGATGGCGAGTCCGCTCGGGCCGTCGCAGGGAGCGATCGGCCAGGTCGACATTAGGGACATATTTTTTGCATCGAGCTGGGCGATCGAATTTTTGTCCTCGAGGTTCACATAGACCTTTCCACGATCGTCGCTGACTGCAAACTCAGGCTTGCCGCCAAGCGCGATCGTACCGGCGACCTTGCCGCTCGCGGCATCGATGACAGTGGCGTCGTCGGAACCGCCATTGAAAACAAATATGCGGTTAGTCGGCTTGTCGTAGACGATCGCGTCAGGATTCTTGCCGGTCGGGATGGTGCTCGTGACCGAGAGGTCCTTGAGGCTGAACATCGTCACCGCATTATCGCGGCCGTTGGTCGTGAAACCGTACTCAGGGCCGAATGCGATCCCATGCACGCCATTCGTCTTCGGGATGTCGCCGACAACCTTGTCGGTCGTCGTGTCGATGGCAACGACATGCGAAGCATGCGAAACATACAGACGATGGTTGCCCGGATCGGCGATGAGAATGTCCCATCCGCCGTCGCCGCCAACCTGGATCTTATCGAGCAGGTGATACCCTGATTGAGAAAAAGCCGATATCGAGCCAAACGAAGCTACTAACGCAGCGAACAAGATCGAATAGAAACAATGCGTGAACATTCTCATATAGTTTGATTTTTCGAAGTACATTGAAGTAGGAATTAAATCACCTGAGTCGTTCCCCCTACAGTTTTCTGAAGCCTAGAAGTCACCAAATATCAATTGAAACAATATTACAACAAAAGGGCCCATCGGAATGCTAAACTCCCATGCATCCATGAACTTTATCCCCGAATGCACGACGCCGGGGAGTGAGTTGCATTGCGGCGCGTTGTGATCGGAAACCGGCCGGCGACGCTCGGAATGAATTATAAAAATAGCACCTTCAGCCCACGTTCATAGTTGCCATACCAGCGAGCCGCCATATGAGTGCATTCGGCCGTCGTAGTAAGGCAGAAATGTGGGCCGCAGCCAAGTCGTCTTTTTCGGGGTTGGCTGGTCGATATCCGGGTCATGGTAATTGCGGTACACATATCGCCCGATGAAGAAGCCAACGGCGCTGCCGCCGACAATATCCGAAAGGAAATGATTTCGGCCAGAGTAGCGCGACATGCTGACGGCAACGGCGGCCGCATACGCACCGTACTTGATCCATGGGTTGTTGTGATATTCGTAGGCGACAACGGTCGCGACCGACCAGATCGAGGATGAGTGACCCGAAGGAAATGACGAACCACCGTCGAAGAATTCGCCAAAATGTTCGTCTGTGTTCGGACGCTGACGCTGTGCGGCGACCTTCAGGACCTCGGTGACAATACCCGTGTCGATGAGCGATTGGGCGGCGAGGACGCCGGTCTCACGGGCCTTGGCGTTGTGGGTCAAACGACCTGCAACATAAAACGCCGCAGCGATGCCGCCGGTCGAATACGCCTGCCCGAAGTGACTTACAAAACGGCTGGCCGCCGGCAGCGTGCCACTGGTTTGAACCCAGTCGGAAGTATAGCGGTCAGTTGCAAATACCGCTGCCACACCGATCACGGCGGGGAAAACCAGTTTCTTTTCATAGTTGCCGGGATGAAACGGCGCAGTCCAGATAGCGACCTGGTCGTGAAAGACGTGCTGGACAAAATGACTTTCGAGCGATGCCGGACGCTTAAAAACGGGTGAAGGTGAAGGCGAAGGCGATGGAGTCGGCGTCGGCGTCGCAAACGCTTTTGAGCCTGTGGCGGATGGCGTTTCAGGCTGATCCGTTTGGGAGTATCCCGTTGAGGCGCCCGTGAGGAATAGCGAAACGATGAAGAGAGCTGTAACTGCAATAACTCTCATACACTTAAACCCCCTTATCTATTAGTTCATAATTGAAACGTAGCACCGAACACTGATGGAATGCAAGGGTATTTTTGTTGGGCAGGAAGAACCGAAGAAGACGAGAAATTCAAAGCGCATCTCTGACCTGGCGATCGCGACCGTCAGATAGACTTAGGCTTTATCGAGTCATATTATCGTAAATAATCGGTCAGTGTTTGAGTTTTACTCGCTGGCTGCCGAGATCAATACTTCTTGGAGGGGACTGTGAAAAAACTTTTAGCTATTCTTGCACTTTCGATCATCGCCACCGCCGGGGTCTCTGCTCAGGGCAAAAAGATCGGCATGAGACGCGCACAGGCTATTGCCAGCACGCATGCAAAGGGACTGCGGTTAAGGGCAAAAGAGCTCGAACATGAAGGAGGACAATGGATCTATTCCTTTGAATTTAGGAATAGGGACGGCTCGACACGCGAGGTTAACATCAACGCTTATACCGGCAAGCTCGTCGGAATCGAACGCGAATCACCTTCAAAAGAGAAAAAAGAAGGAAAAGACGAAATGAAAAAGGTCCAGTAGTCCGCCGATGATCCAATGGGCACGGGCGAACGCTCAAAAATTGGAGCGAGAGTCACATCTTTAGGCACTCAGGATTCAGCAGACCGGCGGGGACGATAGAGCCAGGCGAAGATCGTTGGTGTTACGACGAGCGACAGAATTAACGCGAATGCCAGCCCGCCGATAACCGCAATTGCGAGAGGCTGAAGAAGCTCTGAGCCGGCGCCGAGCGCCAGCGCCAGCGGCGCCATCCCAAGGATCGCCGCCAGGGAAGTCATCAGAACTGGCCGAAACCGCCGACGGCCCGAAAGGATCAGCGCCTGCTTGAGGTCGCCGGTTGCCGCCAGATTTTCCTCCACCGCGTCGAGCATTAAAATGCCATTTTTGGCGACGATGCCGACGACCATGATCATTCCCATCAGGCTGACTACGTTCAATGTCGTGCCCGTGATCAGCAGCGCGGTCAAAACGCCGCTTAAGGCGAGAACTGCGCCGATGACGATCGACACCGGATGAGCGAACGAGCGAAATTCAATGAGCAGCACCAGGAAAACAAGAACGACGGCGAGGGCGAGCGCCGTGATGAGCTCCCGGAACGATCGTTGCTGTTCCGAATAGATGCCGCCGTATTCCACGATCATGCCGGCCGGGAGTTTTATGTCCTGGGCCATTTTTTGCCGGATATTTTTGATCGCGGTCCCGAGATCGACATCGCTCACGCGGGCGGTCACCGCAACCATCTGCCGCAGACCTTCGCGATTGATCTCTGTCTGACCTTTATCGTATTCGACGGCCGCGACCTGGTCGAGCCTAAATCTCGCGCCTGTAGACGAACGGATCTGCAGCCCTTTCAGAGCGTCAAGCGATTCGCGCGTTTCGGGGGGAAAGACAACGCGAACGGCGACAACCCGGCCATTTTCCAAAACGTTTGAAGCGACCGTCCCGTTCATTGCAGTTTCGACCGCATCGGAGATGTCAGTTGCATTCACGCCAAACTGCGCCGCCATCGCCGGATCGACTTTGAAGGTGATCGCAGGACCGCTAACGATGATCCCGCTCTCGGTATCGACCACGCCATTGACTTTTTGGATCTCACTCTCGACTTGCTCTGCGGTCGAAATAAGTGCGGCTTTGTCGTCGCTGTAAAGCTTTATCTCGATCGGCTCAGGCGACACGGTAAGGTCGCCGATCAGGTCCGTCAGGATGCCCGCAAATTCAATATCCAGAGACGGCAGCGAACCCTCGATCTTTTCACGCAGCTCAGCCGTTACGTCATCGGTCGAGCGGCTGCGTTTTCGCTTAAGCTTGACCATATAGTCGCCCTCATTCGGCTCGGTGATGAAAAATCCCATCTCCAGCCCCGTCCGGCGAGAGTATGTCTCGACCTCGGGCGTCTCGCGTAGATAGTCCTCGACCTGATGCAGCATCCAGTCGGTTTCGCCCAGCGCGCTTCCGGGCGGCGCTTTGTAATCGAGAACGAAGCCGCCCTCGTCAAACGGAGGTAAAAAATCGGAACCCAGAAGTTGATAGACCACGAATGAGCCGATCAAAACAACTACGCAGAGGATAAGCACGATAAACCGCCTGCTCAGCGCGCGCTCAAGGAGCCACTCGTACGGGCGAATGACGACGCTGAGAACTTTGCCTAACTCTTCACGGCTACCTCGTTTCTTGAGCCGTACAAATTTTTCGGCCAACACGGGCGTGAATGTAAGAGCAAGGACGAGCGAAGTCAACAATGCTACAGACATTGTCAAAGCCAGCGAGCGAAAGAACACGCCTGTAACGCCCGTAAGCAATGTTAGCGGAAGAAATACGACTACCGGCGTGATCGTCGAGCCGATAATGGGAACGGTTATCTCGCTGACGGCCTTATGAACCGCATCAATGCGCGATTCGCCGTGCAGCATGTGGGTGTAGATATTTTCGACAACGACAATTGCGTCGTCGATCACCAATCCAATTGCCGCGGCCACGCCACCGAGCGTCATCAGATCGAAGGACAATCCGACAAGATACATTGCCAGGAACGTGACCAATATCGTTACCGGGATCACCAGGACCGCGACAAAGGTCGTTCCGATATTTCGCAGAAAAGCGAAAAGAATGGCAACCGACAGGATCAGCCCGATGATGATCGCGTCTCGTACCGACCGCATAGAATCGCGTATCAAAAGCGATTGGTCGTAGAACGGCGCGATCTTGACGTCTTTTGGCAGCGTCCGCGAAATGTCAGCGAGTTCGGCCTTTACCTCGTCGGTGACCGTCAGCGTATTGGCGTCAGGCTGGCGGTTGATATTGATGAGCACAGCGTCATGTCCGTCGGCATTTATGATCGTGTAGTTTGGCTCGGTCCCTTGCCTCACGGCCGCAATGTCCGACAGAAGAATATTTGCTCCGTTCGAGCTTGCGATGACTATCGAATTCAGTTGGTCTGGCGATGTCGCCTGGCCGCTTACCAGCGCGAGTTCGAGTTGATGGTTTTCTTCGATCAACCCCGGCGACTCGATGACATTTGCATTTTTTACTGCCTCGACAACCTGCTGACTGGTAATATTTCGGGCGGCCAATTTGGCGGGATCGACGACGATATGAAATTCACGCACACCCGTCCCTGCCACTGCCACATTGGCGACACCCGCAAGACGTGCAAGCCGAGGCCGTATCGTATAGGTCGCTAGATCTCTAAGCGCGGCGAGATCGCGCGTATCGGACGTCACGCTATATCCCAGAACAGGAAAGACCGCGAAAGTCAGTCGCTCGATATGCTCGATCTTGGCGGTCGGTGGCAATTGCAGCTCGG
>DASXPW010000020.1:0-12733 GCA_036493385.1 Pyrinomonadaceae bacterium | reverse complement strand
GACCTGCCGGTTCTGACTGATGAGGACGATGCAGGCAAGAAAGATCGCCTCCAATGAGACAACTAACGTCAGAAAACCAAACGGAAACGGGTCGAACTGCGAAGCGGGAGGCGTCAATGTATTCAGCACGATCCAGAGTATGAACCAAATGAGGTGGATCATCATGAACTGCATACTGCCGCTGAACCACGCTATCCAATCCGCCACTCGCTGCAGCGGCGACAGCTTTTCCTCTAATTCCTCATTGACGTTCCTTGAAACCCTTGTCCGCAAAAGGTTGTCGGCATCGCGAAGCATCGTGCTCAATGCTGCCAGCATATTGAGGCCCGCATCCGGCTTTTTTTGAAACAGCAGCAGAAGATCGTCACGGTCGAGCACAAAAAGCTGTGCGTCGGTCAGCGCCGTGGCTGTGGCCGAGCGCGGCCGGTTGTCTAACATCGAGATCTCGCCAAAGATGTCGTCTTCGCCGGCGACCTTTAAGATTATTTTTTGCCCGACCGTGTCGCGGATCGACAGCTCGATCTCACCGGAATCGACAATGTATAGCGACTCGCCGTAGTCGCCGGCGCTAAAAAGCGTGTCACCTGCATTTAAGACCTCAGTGTCGATCGAGCTTGCCAACTCATTGAGTTCGTCGTCGTCAAGCAATTCAAATAGTTTTATAGCTGCAAGTTCCTGTACATTGCACGGCATAGATCTTCCTCAATCTGACCAGGACGCCAACCGACTGGATATGACCCGGTTCGATATCATAACCCAATTCTTGCGAATATCGGCGACGGCGCAAAAAAATGGCCGTCAAGCGATATTCGCTCAACGGCCTAATTTGGCGGAGAGAAGGGTCAGTTTTATTTTTCCATAACGCCGAGGACAAAGTTGCTGACAGCGACCAAACCGTTATTGATCGCAGTAGAGTTATAAGCGATCGTCGAGTTACCTCCGCCAGAGAGATCGTATTTCGGCGCAAGGAATGAAGTTCCTACGGGATCGGACCCTGGCAGGACGCTGCTATTTTGGTATGGTGCGATGATCATGTTGCCCTGG
The DNA here is from genome assembly GCA_036493385.1 of Pyrinomonadaceae bacterium. Classification (GTDB taxonomy): domain Bacteria; phylum Acidobacteriota; class Blastocatellia; order Pyrinomonadales; family Pyrinomonadaceae; genus OLB17. The sequence goes on along the minus strand of DASXPW010000020.1, from coordinate 11,689 downwards.
ATCAGGCCGGTACCACCACCGGAACGATCAACACCATTTTGGCCGGTAACTATTATTATTCCTCTAAAGCTGAAATTGCCACGCAAGGTGAGCTTACCGGTAACAACGAGGATTCCGCCGCCATTGCCGGTAAATACGCAATCTCCGTCACAAAATGTTATACCGCTGCCATTCGGGTTTCCGAAGGGAAAGGTCCCCGTTGGGGCCGTTCCACTCGGAAAGTATCTTCCCGCCCCGTCCGCTACCTGCTGGAGGGATTTCACCGCCGTATCAAGGTTTGCTGGTGTCGACAGCCACGGAGGAGTGTCTGTACTTACATCAGACGGGGTGCCGGTTATCGTCCCGTTAAAGGGCGGCGTACTGTTATCAATTGTGTTGAGTAAGGAGTCCAAATTGCTACCACTCGTATCAGTAGTTCCAATAGGCGGAATAATGTCGGTAGAAACTTGATCCTGTCCAGAGTACTCCATAGCGGCCGAGCTGCCGGGGTTGAATGTGAAGGTGCCACCCAAACTGTCGCTTGGAGGTCCGACCAGGGTCAATGTCGCCGGGGCTGACAGGCCGTCAAAAAAGTTCTTTCGGACAATTACTTCGATCTGCTTCGTCGAACCGCGGGGACCGTAGCCTGTTGATTTGAGTTCAAGTCGCCTTGGCTCGGGAGACGACATCGATCCGAGGATCACGCTGTCCGCAGAGCTGCCCGAGGCCGGTGCGGTAAGTACCGAGTCAAAACCTTCGGGAGCTGTTGAGATGTAGGTTCCGCTGACAGCATTTCCTCCGGTGGATAAAAGAGCTATTTGGCTTCCTTGCAGCGTGAAGGTCTGCGAATCGAAGCGGACGTTTGGCGTGTTGCAAACACCGGCGCTGCAGGTATTCGGCATGATATATCCACGGATAACACGAATGCCCCAATACGGCTGAGTCATCGTAACCTCGAACTCGAACCGATTGGCGCTAGTCTGTGCTCCATTTCCGTATTTTGTAATTGTTAACGTTCCAAAGTTTCGACTCCCGCCGTCGGTAGTATTGATCTGTATTGACGCTTGGGGAGTGTAATTTATTTTGATGCCATTTGTGGTGTCACCCCAGGTTTTCTGACTAGTCAAGGCCGATCCATCGTTGTCACCAAATTTACCTTGTGTCGAGTAAGTCACAATAGCTCCGGTATGATCCGGATCTGAGATCTCAAGCTTGTACGCGTTTCCGCTGGTGCCTAACAGCACGCGGTCTGTCCGCGTCGAGTCGTATGACAGCCATCTCGACAATCGTTGACTCGCGTCCGGCCCGGTTGTGGTGAGATTGGAATAGACAGGATCAAGCGCCTTCAAATAGTTGATCCGATTTTCTTTGCAAGCCTCGGGCTGTGTCGACGCAGTTGCACATCCGATCGGATTCGCAACGATCAACCTCGCATTCGGAAGTGTAACGTTGTCTCTGAGAACATTTATCGCTGCCTGGATACCGCTCTCGGCAGCATCGAAGGCCTGTTGCTGGGCAGTCGCATCGGTAACGTTCATCGTGTTGGTCGTTGTTTCAAGCAAAAGACCGGCGCTGGCGATCAGCAAAAGGAACGTGACAAGAAGGGCCATGACCAGAGCAGCACCTTCTTCTCGCTTGCCTTTTTTCACTGCAGATGAATTTTGGTGATTCATATGGACAACTTTTTCTATACCGAGCAATGTCAGTATTGCTTCAGCATATAGGTGTTATTTCGCAACGTAACGTCGGATGAAAAGGTGACTTTCTGCGGGTTTACCTGACCGACGACCTGTTCTAATTGGACCTCCACCGTTAGCCTTACGCGCCCTGTATCGTTCGTCGGCGTCGCAACGAGCGTCGACGCAGACGTGCTGCCGGCGTAGTTATAATATTGAAAGGTCACGTTGCTTATTTTGTTAACGACCACTGACGTCAGGGGTTGGTAGGTTACCGAGTCAAGAGTAAAACCAAAGGGATCGTATCGCACGATAGATTGTGTCGCCGAATCGAAGAAATACGTGACATCTTCTCCGGGTCGATTGATCGATTCAGCGGTTGGACCCGGCGAGACTTCTGTTCCACCCTCATTCTCGATATTAGAGCGGAAACGAACCTTATTGGCGGTACAATCTGCTAATACAAGACCATTGCTTGCAGGCAGTTGGCTTGAGGTATCGTCTACAAGACCAAAGCCTGAATTCGATATTTCGCGAGATAAAACGTCGATCGCGGCCTGTGCCGTTGCAAGAGCATCCGACGTCCGGCTTTCGCGGGCTCGCACACTCCACGCTCTCGCCAACAGTGATGAAACGATGCTTAATGCAATGAGCATTACCGTCATCGCAATAAGCAATTCGAGCAGCGAAAACCCGAGGGATGTCTTTTTCGAATGAGATTTCATACTAGTTTCCTCGAGAACGCTCCATCACAACAGTCGCCGGAACTGCCGTTCGCCAACCAGGACTTGGTGCCGCAAGGTTCACCCTGATCGTTACCTCTTTCACGGTGCAGGCCGATAGCGCGGTACCTTGAGGACTTAAACAGACATATGTTTCGTTCTGAACGCCTGCAACGCTCGGGTCATTGTCGACAGTGACGTCGACGCTGAATTGATTTCCGTCGGTTGTTGTCACGAACCTCTGGGCCTTTGTTCCTCCGGTAAGATCACGTCGTCCATCGTCAGGGCTTCCGGGAGTGAAATTATCTGTCGCGCTTGAGTTGAATTTCGCGGCGCGGTATCGTTCTACCTCTTGCTGCAGAACGGCCAATGCCAGCGAACGCGTCTTATTTCCCTGGTTGTACTGTATCGAATAGGTGAAGACGGTCATTACCCCAAGGAGCGCGATCATAATGATCACGAGCGCGAATACCACTTCGATCATCGAGAATCCCGATTCTGCGCGTTGCATATTCTTATCCTTCATTTGAATTCTCGTCCGTTAACAACTCACCGTTCAATGATTATTGCGACACTTGCTACCTTGCAGATGTTGGTTAACAGGATCGCAAATACAGCCGCTCGTCCCCGGCGCCACACCCGAAGCGCAATAGTTGGGGGTCGCCGTCGGCGTGACAGTCGGCGTTACGGTAGGCGTTACAGTCGGCGTCACGGTGGGTGTCACAGTCGGCGTCACGGTAGGCGTTACAGTCGGGGTCACCGTCGGCGTGACGGTTGGAGTGACAGTTGGAGTTACGGTGGGCGTTACAGTCGGCGTCGGACTTGAGTTCGAATTGGAATTCCCGGTAACTAAGTCCCAAATAGACAGCAGCGGGTTTACATTCGCACTGGTATTCGCAACGGTCGGTGCACTGAAGGTCGGGATGGTCGAGCCACCCGTCATTAGTGCTGTCGTTCCGGTTGGCGAGACAAAGACTACATTTGAATTTCCTGCATTTGCCGTCGCAGATGTGCACGGTAGGTTGCAAAAGACTGTCGGCGTATATGCCGGCGTCTCGGACCCGCATGCCCCACTTGTTGTACGACCGCGCTGGTCAAACCGAATAGTGATCGGATAAGTGGGCGAAGAGTCGTCAACTATCTGAACACTAGCTTGACTGCCACTGAAGTCCACCGTCCTGGTTTCGGAGGCGGACTCAAGAGTCCCGTCGCCATTATCATCTGTCAAGACTGTAAACGAGGTAGCGCTCGTAATTTCGACACGCGACATATCGCTGCAACTGCTGGCGCGACGTTTAACTGAATCGAAACGCGCCCGGTCCAGGCTCGTCTTAAACTTTTTGGCAATGTTTTGCCGCTCGAGGTTGGTCGATGACTTGCCTAAGAGGTTAACTGCGAACGTAACGATAATCGCCGAAACTACCAACATAACAAGGATTTCGACGAGGGAAACGCCCCGCTGGCTTTTGAATCCGAGACTGTTCATTGGATCTATCTCCGGGAAATGGCACAGGAACTATGCCGCTGAAAAGGAGAGGAAGGTGGCGACTGATCTCTCCTGTAACTTTCTAACATATTGTGTTGTAGCACGTCAAGCTACGTTATACATTGTTTTTCGATGATAAATGAGTTAACTGCTAGAAACACAACTGATAGAAAGTCGGATTATTGAGAGATTTCCACCGAACGACCCAATTTGTTTGGGATCTCGTCTAGTTGAAGCATTCTTGCGGGACGTTGGTTTGCGTGTTTTCGATGAGCATGTCGACAACTTTATTCAGGTCACCACCGGTTTCCTGCCACACCCTCAGTTGATCATCGGCCGAGGTTCCGCGATCGAGTATAGTATGCACGTGCTCAACCTCTTTTCGGGAGCCAAGCGGATCCAGAACGTCATCGACGAAATCGAGCAATTCCCTGATGAGGTCCTTAACGGGAACCTCCTTTTGCTTGCCAAGATCGAGAAGCATGCCGTCGAGACCATACCTGATCGCGCGCCACTTATTTTCCTGTATCAAGCGGCGGTGATAGAGCCGAAAGCCGAGGTTCTTGTCGATCAATGTATGAAGCTTGGCGACGATCGCCTGAAAGAGGGCGGCGACGGCGATGGTATCGTCAACCTGCGTGGGTATGTCGCAGATACGAAATTCGAGCGTCGGGAACTTGCAGTGCGGCCGGATGTCCCACCAGATCTTGGTGCCGTCCTGGATGCAGTTCATCTTTACGAGGAGGTCGACATAGCTCTGATACTGCTGATACGACTCGAAATGGTCCGGAATATCCGTTCTGGGAAATTTCTTAAAAACCTCGCAGCGATATGATTTCAGACCCGTGTTAAACCCGAGCCAGAAAGGCGACGATGTCGTCATAGCGAGTACGTGCGGAAGAAAATACCTGGCGGCGTTCATTATATGGATGCGCCGCTCGAGGTCACCAACGGCCACGTGAACATGTACGCCAAAGATCAGCAAGCTGCGGGCAACCATCTGAAGTTCATCGACGAGCAGCTTGTACCGGTCGCCGTCATATATTTCCTGCTCCGACCATTTTGAAAACGGGTGGGTCGAGGCCGCGACTATCTCGAGGCCTTTCTTCCGGGCAAGGCTCGTTATTATGCAGCGGAGCTTCGAAATGTCTTCGCGGGCTTCCTGAATATTGGCGCAGACACCCGTTCCCACCTCGATCATCGACTGGATCATTTCGGGCTTGATCTTTTCGCCGAGCAGCAGCTTGCCCTCTTCGAGGATCTCAGAGACATGCGACCGCAGCTCGCGCGTCTCTGGATCGACGATCTGGAATTCTTCTTCAATGCCCAGCGTAAATTGCTCGAATATGTCCATTGATCAGAACCTCGCGCCGGCCTGCATAATGCCAAAAACTTATTGTCGTATGGTCAGATATTAACGTACGGGTAACCTAAACAACAATCATGCTCGCAAAGGGCGTTAGCCGGCTTTCATTTCCTTTGCCACCGAGATAAAGGCTTTGGCCGCGTGTGACAGTCCTGAGTTGCGTCGATAGATTATGTTCAGTTTCCGCTCGAGCTTCAGCTCTTTGATCTCAATGGCGAACACACGCTTCGCGGCGATCTCATTTTCCGCCGTTAGGCGCGGCACCAGAGCGACGCCCGCTCCCCGTTCAACAAGCCGTTTGATCGCCTCCAGCGAAGGCAGTTCGACATCGATGTTTAACCGCGTTCGATGGCGGTCGAAAGCCTCTATCACGCGTTGCCGATATGGCGATGGGGCATTGTGAGCGATAAACGATTCCTCACCGAGCTCGGTGATCGAGACCGTTTGGCGACCGGCAAACCGGTGCGAGGGTGGGACGATAAAAACGAGCGAATCCGTCATAACGGGGATCGCTCTGATCGAAGCCTCGCGCGGCGCGAACGAAACCACGCCCAACTCGACCTCGCGTGCCGTCACTTCCTCAGGGATGCGGCTCGCCACGCCACGCTGAACCTCAACCTTGATGCCCGGGTGTCGTGTGCGGAACGCGTCGATCACCGGCAGGAGATAAAAGACCGTGTGCTCGTTCGCGCTGATCGTCAACTTTCCCTGGTGGAGATCGCGAAGGTCCCTGATCGCCGTACGTGCCGCCTGCCTCAGGTTCAGCATCTGACGCGCGTAATCAAGCAGCGATCTGCCTGCCGGCGTTAGCGTCCCGTCTTTTGAGGAGCGATCAAATAAAGTTTCGCCAACCTCTTTTTCAAGCCTGCGTATCGCCTGGCTGATCGCCGGCTGTGTTCTTTTTAGCGACTCGGCAGCGCGCGAAAAGCTTTTGTCGCGTGCCACGGTCACAAGCACCTCAAGCTGATTTATATCCATGATATTTGTCGTTAAGTAATCATAGCTCAAATCGTGTTATATGTACATTAACAAAAGTTATTCATTTTGTGAATATATAAGCTTGACTTTGGGGGCAGGATGCTCATAGGATTTTTGAAAAGTCGGTTTTACCGCGGGAATTGGTCACACAATGCTGGATTTGGAGGCGAAATGGAGCTAGATAGACTCAGAATATTCGATACGACCTTGCGCGACGGAGAACAATCGCCCGGCTGCTCGATGTTTCTCGAAGAGAAGGTCGAGATGGCGCGACAACTCGAATCACTGGGCGTCGACGTGATCGAGGCGGGTTTTCCGATCGCTTCGGACGGCGACTTTGAGGCAGTTCGCGCCGTATCCGGCGAATGCAGATCGGTCACGGTTGCCGCCCTTGCCCGCACCGTCGAAGGCGATGTCATCCGCGCCGCGGACGCTCTGAAACGGGCTAACTCGTCTCGGATCCATACCTTCGTTGCCACGTCGGATATCCATCTCGAATTTAAGCTGCAAAAGACGCGCTCGGACGTGGTTCGCATGACCAGGGCGGCGGTACGGCTGGCCTCGGAACTGGCGGACGAGGTAGAGTTTTCGGCTGAAGATGCCACGCGAAGCGATCCCGAATACCTGTCCGAAGTGTTTGCAGCCGCCGTAGACGAAGGAGCAACTATTATTAATGTACCGGACACAGTGGGATACACGCTGCCGAGCGAATTCTCAAGCCTAATTCGAAAGATTAAGTCCGAAGTCGTCGGACACAGAAACGTCACGATCAGTGTTCATTGCCACAACGACCTCGGATTGGCGGTAGCCAACAGCTTGGCCGCGATCGACGCCGGTGCCAGACAGGTCGAATGCACCGTTAACGGCATTGGTGAACGCGCGGGCAACGCCTCGCTGGAAGAGGTCGTTATGGCTTGCGCAGTCCGATCGGACCGGATGCAGTACGTGAATAACATCGACACAACACAGCTCTATCCGACGAGCCGCCTTCTGTCCTCGATAATCAGTTTTGGTGTTCAGCCCAACAAGGCAATTGTCGGTCGGAATGCGTTCGCGCATGAGGCCGGCATACATCAGCACGGAGTTCTCAGCAATCCGCTCTGTTACGAGATAATGACGCCCGAGTCGGTTGGTCTTCCGAAAAATGACATTGTTCTCGGCAAACATTCGGGGCGGCATGCGTTACTTGCTCGTTATGAGCAGCTAGGGTTTCAATTTGCGGGCGACGAGATATCAGAGATCTACAAACGCTTTACTGCCCTCGCCGACCGTAAGAAGAATATCTACGACCAAGACCTGTTGGCGTTGATACCTTCACATCTTGACGTAGCGGTAGCCGCCTAAATATGAGTATTAAAATAGCAATTTTACCTGGCGACGGCGTTGGGCCAGAGGTCACGCGATCTGCCATTCGCGTGCTTGCCGAGGTCGCTGAGGTGGCCGGAATCGATGTCGAGACATCCGAGCACGCGATCGGAGGCAAAGCTACCCACGAAGCAGGCTCTCCGTTTCCGGACGAGACCGCTACCGCATGTTGCAAAAGCGATGCGGTACTTCTCGGGGCCGTCGGCGATCCGTCGTTTGACCATCTGCCGCCAAAAGAGCGTCCCGAGATCGGGCTGCTTAGATTGAGACAGGCTCTTGGCGGGTTTGCCAATTTGCGACCGGCCAAGGCGTACCCTGCCTTGATCGGGTCGTCGCCTCTGCGTGAAGATGTATTTCGAGGCACTGACTTGCTTATCGTCCGTGAGCTTCTCGGAGGGCTGTATTTTGGCGAGCCTCGCGGGACCGTTGAAAACGAGGCTTTCAATACGATGCGGTATTCCGTTGCCGAGGTCGAACGCGTTGCTCGCGTCGCTTTCGAGGCTGCCCGGACTCGACGCGGAAAAGTCACTTCAGTCGACAAGGCGAATGTCCTCGAGACCTCTCAGCTCTGGCGAGCAACGGTGAACGGTGTGGCGAACGAGTATCACGATGTAGAGTTGGAACATTTGTTCGTTGACGCATGTGCGATGCACCTCGTCACAGATCCTCGACGATTTGACGTGATCCTCACCGAAAATCTTTTTGGCGACATTCTGTCGGACGAGGCAGCCGTGCTGACGGGCTCTCTCGGTATGCTTGCGTCGGCAACCATTGGCGGCTCGATCGATCTTTACGAGCCCGTTCACGGCTCGGCACCGGATATTGCCGGAAAAAATATCGCCAACCCGTTGGGAGCGATCGGATCGGTGGCTCTGCTGTTGCGACACACAGCGAAAAATGAGTCGGCGGCGCGATCGATCGAAGCTGCGATCGACCTCGCTCTCGACGAGGGCTATCGAACTGCCGATATCGCGAGTAAAGGCACTCGGTCGGTCTCGACCAGCGAAATGACAGATCTGATCGCGCGTTACGCGGTTGAAAATTTAGATGTAAACACGATGTATCACGCCGTTTAGCGGTGGCTGAATAGATAGTCTTGAAATGAAAACGCTTTGCGACAAGATCTGGGACGCACATATCGTCCATGAAGAAGAAGGTAGACCTTCGCTTCTCTATATCGATCTGCATTTGATCCATGAAGTTACGTCACCGCAGGCATTCGAAGGGTTGCGGATGGAAGATCGGCGTGTGCGCCGTCCCGATCTGACCTTCGCGACGGTCGATCATGCGATACCGACGATCGGCCGCGATCTGCCGTTCAGAGATCCGATCGCGGCCAGGCAGGTTGAGACTCTTCGGAAAAACTGTATTGAATCCCGGATCAGGCTTTATGACCTCGATCAGCCCGAGCAAGGTATCGTCCATGTCATTGGACCAGAGCAGGGATTGACACAGCCTGGAATGACGATCGTGTGTGGCGATTCGCATACGGCTACTCACGGGGCATTCGGCGCGCTTGCGTTCGGCATTGGTACTAGCGAGGTCGAGCATGTGCTTGCAACGCAGACCCTGCCGCAAGACAAGCCAAAAAAACTTTTGATCGAGATCAACGGCGCTCTTCCGTTCGGGGTGACTTCAAAAGATCTGATCCTGGGCGTGATCAATCAGGTCGGCACCGACGGCGGGACCGGCTACGTCATAGAGTATGCGGGCGAAGCGATCCGCCAGCTCTCGATGGAGGGTCGGATGACCGTCTGCAACATGAGTATCGAGGCAGGAGCCAAAGCCGGCATGATTGCACCGGATGAGACAACCGCCAGCTACCTTAAGGGCCGGCCATTTGCACCCATTGGAGAAGCTTGGGATAGCGCGGTTGAGCAATGGTGCTCGTTAGAAACTGAGACCGATGCCAAATTCGATCGGACGGTCGCGATAGACGCCTCCGGACTTGAACCGTTCGTCACCTGGGGCACCTCACCCGAAATGTCAGTCAAAATAACGGAGCCCGTTCCCGATCCGGCGGCAAGCCCCGAGAAAAAGCGCCGGTCGTACGAGCTGGCGATGGAATATATGGGGCTTGAACCGACAGCTCGGCTCGACCGATTATCGATCGACCGCGCGTTCATCGGTTCTTGCACGAATTCGCGCATCGAGGACCTCCGTGAGGCGGCAAAGGTTGCTCGCGGCTACCGGGTCGCCCAAAAGGTCAGAGCGATGGTCGTCCCTGGCTCAATGCAAATTAAACGTCAGGCCGAGGAGGAAGGCCTCGCGAAGGTGTTTGTCGATGCGGGATTTGAGTGGCGCGACGCCGGTTGCTCGATGTGTCTGGCGATGAACGAAGACATCCTCGGCGCTGGCGAAAGGTGTGCTTCGACCAGCAATCGAAATTTCGAGGGCCGTCAGGGCCGGGGCGGACGAACACACCTCGTAAGCCCGTCAATGGCCGCGGCAGCGGCTATTACGGGGCATTTTGTTGACGTGCGAAATTGGACGTTCAAGTAAACTATCGTGGAAAAATTTACGAAACACTCTGGGATGCCCATCGCGATCGATCGGGCAAACATCGACACGGATCAGATCATCCCGAAGCAATTCCTGAAACGCATCGAGCGCACGGGCTACGGCAGATTTCTATTTTATGACTGGAGATACGCCCCCGACGGCATTCCCAACGCCAACTTCCCTCTCAATGATCCAAAGTACCAGGAAGCGTCCATTTTGATCGCCGGTGCGAATTTTGGCTGCGGATCCTCACGCGAACACGCGCCCTGGAGCCTCTACGACTATGGCTTCCGAGCGATGATCGCTCCCAGCTTTGCGGACATTTTTTACAATAACAGTTTAAAGAATGGATTGTTGCCGATCGCGTTGCGTGACGAGCGCGTTGCCGAACTCGCGGATCGAAGTCTTCAAGGTTCATATCAGATCTCGATCGATCTTGAAAAACAGAGTGTCACGGACAGCGAAGATACTGTTTCGTTCTTTGAGATCGATCCGTTCCGAAAGCATTGTCTTCTTAATGGTTTGGACGATATCGGGCTAACGCTCCAGCACGAAGCGAAGATCGCCGCGTATGAAAGCCGGAGAAGTGCGGCCCCGCGCTTTTAGCGAATATCCATCGAACATCGCCTGGCTAAGCGAAATAAACCTCGAATTTGCATTTTCCAGACTGCCAAGTTACCATTGAGGCTCGTAAAATCGAGGTTTTTCTGCGCCCTGAGGTTCCGCAATTTAGGCCCAGATATGGCATATTAAGACTAGACCTCCTTGCGCGTTTCTATGGGCTTTTCGACAATTGCGATCCACGAGGGAAACGAGCCGGATACCGCAACGGGCGCGGTAAGCGTTCCGATCTACCAAACCTCGACTTACGCTCAGGATGCCCTCGGCAAAAACCGGGGCTATGAGTACGCAAGGACCAAAAACCCCACCCGTTCGGCCCTGGAACGAAATATCGCCGCTCTCGAAGGTGCCAAATTCGGTTTTGCATTCGCATCGGGAATGGCCGCGATCGACACCGTTTTAAAGCTTGTCAAAAACGGCGACCACGTCATACTTGGCGATAACACCTATGGGGGCACGTATCGACTTTTTAGCCAAATATTGGCAAATTACGGCGTCGAGTTTGATCTTGCAGACACATCGGACGTTCCCGGTCTTGAAAAATTCTTCAAGCCAAATACAAAACTGGTCTTTGTGGAGACGCCTACCAATCCGGTGATGACGGTCACCGATCTGAAGGCGGTGTCGGACCTCGCACATTCGTTTGGTGCTAAGGTCGTCTGCGACAATACTTTCATGTCGCCGTATCTGCAGCAGCCGATAAGCTTCGGCGTCGACGTCGTCGTTCATTCGACCACAAAATATCTCAACGGGCATTCGGACAGCGTCGGTGGCTTTGTCGCGCTCAATGACGAGAAAGATGCCGAATGGATCGGTTTTGTGCAAAACAGCATTGGTGCGATACTATCGCCATTCGATTCGTTCCTGGTTTTGCGTGGAACGAAGACGCTGGCCGTCCGCATGGAAGCTCATGACAAGAACGGTCGGCAGGTCGCGAATTTTCTGACCGAGCACCCTAAGGTCGAGAAAGTCTATTATCCGGGACTTGTCTCTC
>DASXPW010000019.1:0-4690 GCA_036493385.1 Pyrinomonadaceae bacterium | reverse complement strand
AGATGACGATGTGCCCGAGGTCCTGGAACGCTTTGAGCTTGCGAATGACGACCGTGTGCCCGAGGTGTATGTCCGGCGCCGTCGGGTCAAGCCCGAGTTTTATCCGCAGCGGCGTATTAGTTTTCGCCGCACGCTCGAGTTTAGTCCGCAGATCGTCCTCGCGGATCACATCGACCGTACCCTTTCTCAAAAATGCGAGCTGTTCGTCAATCGTCATATAGACCAGATGTTGCCGTAATTTTGTATTTTGCACGAGCAGAATAGGTTTAACAAAAGCGCGTGGCATGGACAGTTCGTCGGACCTAGGTCGGCTGGTTCAAACTGGTGAATATAGTGGTACAAGCGCGTGATTACGCTGGTACGCGTCTGGTACGGTGGTACAGTCTGGTACACGCTGGTTCGGTGGTACACCGGACCGGCTGAGATGCGGCTGGCGGTAAGTTCGCGAGGATGCAAAAAAGCCCGGGGTTTAGCCCCGGGCTTTTCTTAACGTACCGAAGCCGGTAGTTACCAGATCCGAACCCGTTGATCGGGCGCGAGATAGAGCTTCTTGCCCGGTTCGATGTTAAAGGCCGTGTACCAGGCGTCAATATTTCGGACCGTATCGGCGCGATATTGGTCCGGCGAGTGGCCGTCGGTCATGACGATGACACGCAGCGTTTCGGGCCGCATCTTTCCGCGCCAGCTCTGGCCAAAGGCGACAAAGAACCGCTGATCGCCCGTCAGGCCGTCCTTTGACGGAGCCTCTTTTCCGCCGTACGAAGCGCGATATGCGTCGTACGCCGCCGAAAGCCCTGCCACATCGGCAATATTTTCGCCGAGCGTCTGTTTGCCATTCAAATGAAGCCCCGATAGCGGCTCGTACGCGTCATATTGTGCCGCAAGCCGCGCCGACGCCGCCTTAAAATGGTCGTAATCGGCCGGCGTCCACCAATTTGTCAGCCGTCCGTCGGCGTCAAACTGGCTTCCCGAATCGTCAAAGCTGTGGCTGATCTCGTGGCCGATCACCCCACCTATGCTGCCGTAGTTTTCCACCGGGTCCGCATTCATATCGAAAAACGGCGGGTTCAATATCGCGGCCGGGAAATTCAGGGCGTTCTGTAGCGGCAGGTTAACGGCATTAACAGTTTGCGGCGTCATCCACCATTCGGTCTTATCCACCGGCTGGTCGAGTTTCGACAGGCTCCATTTGTAATTGAAAAGGCTGACCTGCTGTGCGTTTCCGAGAGCGTCGGTCGGCACGATCTTAAGCCCGGCATAGCTCCGCCAATGGTCCGGATAACCGACGCCAACGTATAGCGTCGAGAGCTTTGCCTTGGCTTTGGCCTTGGTCTCGGGCGTCATCCACGTTAACGCGTCGATTCGCTTACCAAATGCCGCGACGATGTTTTTCACGAGCGTTTGGATCTCCGTCTTAGCACGCGGCGGAAAGTATTTTTCGACATACATTTTCCCGACCAGATCGCCCATAGCGCCGCTCGCCGCATTGATCGCACGCTGCTCGCGCGGCCGCTGCTGCGGAACGCCAAATAGGGTCTTTGTGTAGAAATTAAAGCTCTCGTCGGCAAATGCCTTTGGCAGCAGCCCTGCCGAACGGTCGATCACGCGAAACGTCAGATAGTCTTTCCACAGATCGAGCGGCTGGCTGGCAACCAGGGCCGATTCACCCGTTATTGCCGTCGGGTGCCAAACCATGATCATCGGCTGCGACGAGAGACCGGCAGCATTGAAATAGCTGTCCCAATCAATGCCCGGAGCCTTGTTTGCGAAATCGGTCAGTTTCCATGGGTTATTGGCCTTATGGACGTCTTCAGACTCTTCGCGCGATTCCTGAACCTCGGCGATCCTTTTTTCGAGGCCGTAGATCCGCTGGGCCTTTGCTTCCGCATCCTCAATGCTTGCCAATTTAAGAACGGTCGCGATATGCGCCTTGTATTTATTCTGCAGTTCGACATTGTGCTCATCGGTGCTCAGATAATTATCGCGGTCCGGCATTCCCAAGCCGCCCTGTAAAAGATAGGGAACATTCTTCTTAGGATTGTTGAAATCCGATGAAACAAATAGACCAAAAAGCCTGTTGGTGTAGAAATTCGTGGCATTGAGCGGGTCGACATCCGCCCGAAGCTCCGACCCCAGAACGCGCGAAAGAGATGCCTTATCGTTGATCGCATTGATCCCCGCAAGCTCATCCTTGACCGGGTCAAGTCCCCGCTTCTCGATCGACGCCTCGTCAAGGTAAGCCTTGTAATAATCGCCGACCTTGCGGATCTCAGGGTCTTTTGAGCTTGACGCCGCTGTGATCAGGTCGTTCGTCCGCTTGCTTACCTCGTCAAAAATAACGTCGAATGCGCCAAATGACGTCCGGTCCGCCGGAATCACGGTCGCTTTTGACCAACCGCCGTTCGTGTAGCCAAAAAAGTCGTCGCCGGGGTCGACCGACTTGTCCATCCCGCCGATGTCGATGCCAGGATTTCGAGCCGCGACCGGCAGTCCCCAATAAACGACGCTGATCAATAGAACGATGGTAAATATTTTTGTGAAACGAATTCTGTCCATATTCAAACCTGTTAGCCGCTGAGCAACGGCCCCAAATGCAATTGTTTTAAGTGCTTACGATGACGCGGCCGATTTGTTTCAGCCCGGCGCCTCACTCGGCACGCTCAAGCGTGAACTGCCAGACCATGCGTTCGTGCCCCTCGTCAAAGACGTATTTGCCCTCGACGACTCGCCACAGCCCTGTAAACTCCCACCGATTGACCGCCAGCTTGTTAAAAAGCGGCACCGGACGCCTGATTTCGATGGCATCGAAAAGAGCGCGGTTTGCCGCGTCCAGTTTCTGGTCGCCGTGGCGGCCTGACCCGGTGTAATAGATCACGCCGGAAGATGTTCCATGAACGTCCGGATAACAGGGATTTATCCGGCCAAAATCGGTCAGAAGCGATATAACGCGTCCATTGCGTTGATAGATACCATTTCGGATCTTATGGACCTCGGAAACAGTGGCCCAGGTCAGAATTATCCCGCGGCTCAAAGTGTGAACGTCCATTTGTTAGATGCTACGCTAGAAACGTTCTAAAACGGCAAGGCTACCTGAACCAATGCTTCGCGAACTGATCGGCAAAGTCTGGAAAATGCTGCCAAAGGGCGTCCGTACCCGGCTTGTCCGCACGACGCAGACCACGTTTACCGTTTCTGTCGCAGCAATTGTGATCAATGACCGCCGCGAGGTCCTGCTGCTCGATCATGTACTCCGGCCAAAGTCCGGGTGGGGTCTTCCGGGCGGATTTCTTGACGCCGGTGAGCAGGCTCACGAGGCCGTCCGCCGTGAAGTGCGGGAAGAAACCGGGATCGAGCTCGACGATCTTAAATTTTGCCGCGCGCTGGTGCGTGGACGGCATCTCGAGATCATATTCTCGGCTCGTCCGGTTGGTGAGGCTCGGGTACTGAGCTCGGAAATATACAAGCTCGGATGGTTCGGATTTGACTCGCTCCCGGCCGGGACAACGATGGGACAGAAGATGCTGATCGGAGAAGTTTTGGGCGGCCATATTTGATAAAGCCGGTGCTGCGCCACTAAAATTAGTAGCTTACGGACCCGCGCCAATTCAAACTCGAGAGGAAAATATGATGGTCGACCTAGTACCGCAACCTGATTCCGTTATGGAGATACTGACGAAAACCGGAGCGTATCGCCACGGTCATTTCGTATATCCGAATGGCAAACACGCATCGCACTACTTCCAGATGCCGCTCGCATTTCGGTATTACGACAATGCCAGGATCCTGTCAGTGGGCCTAAGCCGCATGTTCCGGATGGAAAAAACCATTGCCAGTCAGCTACCGAAGGTAGCGGTCATCAGCCCAAGCCCGGGCGGTATAATGGTCGCGTTTGGCGTGCGCGAGGCCCTCACGGCGGAGCAGATCTACTGGGCCGAAATGGAGAACGGCAAACGCCAGTTTAGACAGTTTCTCAGCGCGGGCGAGGTCCATCCGGCGATCATCGTCGACGACATACTGCGGTCGGGCAGGGCCATTGAAGAGACTTTCGCGCTATGCAAAGAGATCGGCACAGAGGTCATCGGCTGCGGCGTGATCGTGAAATTTGAGGACGCTCCGACAGAATTTGACGGCGTTCCCGTAAAAAGTCTTCTGACCTTTGACGTGAATTTTTACGAAACGAAGGAAGAATGGAAGTCCTCCAGAAGTGCCTCGGATGCGGAGGAAGAAAAGGTCAGGTTCTAAGCGGATAACGCTAGATCTCGTGCCGGTTAGCAAGCGCCCGGTCCATTGTTACTTCGTCAACGTACTCAAGATCCGAGCCGACCGGCATTCCCATTGCAATGCGTGTCACCTTAGTACCGAGCGGCTTTAGCAGTCGAGCAATATAGTTGGCAGTTGCTTCGCCTTCGGTGGTTGGGTTGGTAGCAATGATCACCTCTTTGACCTCGACATCCTCATTATTTTCAGGCAAAAGTCGCGGCAGCAGGTTTGCGAGCATCAATTCGTCCGGCCCGACGCCGCGGATCGGCGATAGCGAACCGTGCAGGATGTGATAAAGGCCTCTGAACGAACGCGTTTTCTCGATGGCGACAAGATTGTACGGCTCTTCGACCACGCAGATGATCGAGCGGTCGCGTTTTGGGTTTGAGCAATAGAGGCAAGGATCGACATCCGTTAGGTTGTTGCAGAC
>DASXPW010000018.1:0-2538 GCA_036493385.1 Pyrinomonadaceae bacterium | reverse complement strand
AGCTTCAAAGCCGGCTAACGAAAGACTCTCGAGCGACACGATCGGCTGATAATAAAGCTCGAACTCTCTGCGTTCGATGGCGATGCGCAAATCGGTTTCGAGCTGCATCAGATTGACGGCGCGGTCATGCATCTGCTGGTCGAATACGACGCATTTTTGGTTCGTGTCCTTAGCGTGATACATCGCGATATCGGCATCGCGGAGGATGTCCTCAGCCTCGCCGTATTCACTGCTGCCAAAAGTGATCCCCACGCAGGCGCTGGTAAAAACTTCGCGGTCCTCAAGCGAGAACGGCATCGCGAGTTGCTCGGCAATCGTGTTTGCCAGCACGATCACGTCACGATCATTTGTCATGTCCGGCACAAGGATGGCGAATTCATCGCCGCTGAACCTGCCGACCGTATTTTTCTCACCGACCGTTTTTATCAAACGCCTTGCGACATTTTGGATGAGCTGATCGCCGCGTGAATGTCCCACGCTGTCGTTGATGGTCTTAAACCGATTTAGGTCCAAAAACAGGACCGCGAACGGAAAGCCGGACATCTGTCGGCAGTTCTTTAATAGCTCCCCGATCGTTTGGATAAAGTGGTTCCTATTCGGCAGGCCGGTCAAGGCGTCGTGATAAGCCGCGTGCCGCAGGCGATCATGGCTCTCGGTCAGCTCCTCGCTGCTTTGTTCGAGCTTACCGATATAGTGGCGGAGCTCCTTGACGTGCCGCTCGGCTTGCTCGGCGCGCTCTCGCTCGGCCCTTTCGGCCATTGCCGCCGTCTCGGTCACGTCCGTCAAATAACGGCGGTAGGTAAAATAGACGATCGCGAAAAAGAGTACGACCCCGGCGAGAAGAAAGATATTGATCTGGTTAATGGCCTTGGCACAAAGACCGGCCATCACCGCGCCGCTGAGATACAAGACAAGGGCATTAAAACAGTATTCATTCCAGACCTTCCAAACGCTTTTGTCGCTGCGGATACCGACAATAGCCGAGACGCAGATCGAATTTGTCAGGAATTGCGTCAACGCCATCGTGCCAAGGAGCCAGACGAACTGCGACGACCGTTCGCTCTCAATGACGGAGACAGGCGGCCCAAAGACGGCGGTCACGATCGCCGAAGTGACGAGTATCGAGAATGCCGCGATCAACACATTGATGACGATCGTCTTTGACTTGATCGTAACGCCCTGACGGCGGAAGTTGATCGAGGTAAAGGCAGTCTCCAACGCGGCAAGCAGTACAGCGACCTCGCCGCCATACAGTAACAAGGAAAGAAAAACCAACGCATCCGAAATCGTGAGATGTATCTTTGTGCGTGGAAGCTGAATGCGAAGGTAGGAGCTGAAACAAACGGTCACAAGCGAAAAGGCGACGAGCCCGACGCTGATCTTGCCAACGGGAAAGTTGACGATCGCCCACGCGACCGCCCCAAGTCCGGCCGGCAACAGCATGGCCAGATACAGGTTGACTATTCGGTCCTTTTTATCCATCGATCTGGCGGCGGGTTGTCAGGTTTGAGATGAAGGAATTAAGCGAGCATTCGGGCTGCCATCGCAGCCCTCTCAATTATAGTTTATGTCCAGCATCGGCGGCCAATAAAATATTTGCGGTCCGGTCCCACACCGTTTTGAAAAAGGGCGCGGAGATCACTTCGATCTCCGCGTTTATTTTAGCGACGGTGTGGGTAAAGCTAGTGCATGCGCTTGGTAAGGTCGCCCCTGATCAGCACTTTGTTCGTTTGCGACGAGGTGCTGTCACTCAATAAAAGCCCATCGCTTATCAGCAGACCATCACTGATCAGCAGGCCGTCAGCGATGGCCGAATTGTCCGCAAGAGTGAAATTGTCCGACAGCAAGAGACCTGAAGCGCCGATCGGGTCACCGTTGGTCAGTGTCTGATAACCGGCGGGATTTGCGTTGCTGCCAAGTATCGTTCCGTCGCTGATCAAGAGCCCGTCGCTGATCAGCAGCCCGTCGCTCATAAGCAAGCCATTCGCCTCCAGGCCGCCTGATCCCGTAACGGTCAGCGCGTCAGGAAAGTAACGGCCGAGATCGTAGACCTTTTGATATTTTGTGATAAGAGACGTGCCGGTAACGGCCCCGTAACTGGGTAAGATGCCCCCGGCCCATTGAAATTTTGTTCCCGCAATCGTCGATGAGTGTGCCGGCAGGGTCGAGCTTGTCAAAAGCGGTTCGCCCTGCGCGGTCGGCGTTGGCAAATTTTGTCGGATGGCATATGCCAGCCGCACTGCGCCGTCGACATTCAATTCGCCCGCGCCCTGTTCGAGAGTGTTAAATGCCGCGAGAGGCTGTGCCGAATACTGAAGGATCATTTTGATCATGTTCGGCGTCAATTTCGGATTTGCCTGAAGCAGAAGAGCGACGGCGCCGCTGACGATGGGCGTCGCCATCGACGTGCCGCTCAAATACATCATTTTGCGGCTGTCGTCTGCATTGTTGTTGACGGTCAGGTCGCTATCTTCGTCGGCGATCTCGTTATTTTTGGCGTCGGCACCGATTATCCAGTTGCCGGGAGCAACGAGATCC
>DASXPW010000017.1:0-4170 GCA_036493385.1 Pyrinomonadaceae bacterium | reverse complement strand
CATCTTCATCTTTCCACTGATCTGGTCAGTTTCGATCACACAAACTATATTACTCAAGCCGAACAAGAAAGTTAAGTCTGTTGGAGCCGCTGATACTGCACGGTTACCCGTGTGGGAAAGTAGCAAGTCGCCGGATCTATTTCAAAAGCCCGTTTCGCGATCGAAGCGGGCTTTTGTTTATTCTTGGCACATTCAACACTGAGGCATACAGGTCCTAGTTTGCCGCATAATTTCTAGTTGGCAGAGGTTCGAATAAGAACCGCTTCATATGAGCGGGTGCCGTGAGAGGCCAGCATAAATTTTCCATCTGGACTCCATAGGAAGTTGTTGGTTACCGGTGTTCTAAAATCGGTGATCTTGCCAGGCTTGCCTTTTCCCTCGATCGGCACCTGCCAGACCTCGGTTGAGCCGAACCCACTTTTTTCCAATACCGCGACGGCTCGGCCATCTGGCATCCACCGTGTATTGCGGCTGCCAAGCTCAGGCGGCAGGTCGATCAGGCGTTCAACCGTCTTGCCATTCGCGGAAGCGATCTCTATTTTGTATTCGCTTGGGCCGTTTGACTTGCGGGTCAGACCATAGGCGAAGCGCCCGTCGGACCGATTTATGTCTAACGTTGTGAACTCCCATCCATCCGGCGGGTTCGCGACCGTAACAGCTTCTCCGCCGTCGATCGATACATTCTTGATCGTGTCCGCCTTCCCATCGTGGACTTCGACGTAAAAGATCGATTTCCCGTCGAGGGAGATACGGGAAGTATAAGGAATAATGTCACCTGTCTGATCGGTCAGTCGTTTTACATGTTGCCCGTCCATGTCCATTCGGTAGAGACGAATTTTTCCGTCGCCCCGATTTGAAGAGAAAACAACATATTTGTTGTCGGGCGAAATTACCGGCTGCACGTTTACGCCGCCTTCATTTGTAAGCCGCTTTCTGTCAGCTTTATCCACGTTTATCATCCAAAGGTCTGCGTTCCCAGTGATGTTGGAGCCGATAATGATACGACCGTCAGGCGCGTACGCAAACCCGCCCCGGATCTCGCCGGAACCTGTTATTTGTTGCGCCTTCGAGGAGTCATTGTTTGGGAGCATCCACAGATCGTTCTCAGTCTTTAACTGATGGGTGACAAGGACCGTGCCGTCTCGGGTAGCGCTAAGACCTCGATAACCGACCAAGCCGCTCGTGAGGGCTTTTGCCTGACCATCGGAAGATATATTCCATAGTTGAGGAACGGCCTGCGAGTCCGAAGCTGCATCGACGGCGGCTATCACAAGATTGCCGTTCGGCAACCATACCCCGCCTGATATTTCTCGCCAGTGCTTGTCGCTGATGGTTCGCGGCTCTCCGCCACCAACGTTATAACCGACGATCTTGAAGTATTGGGCGTTCGCTTCCTTGAAAGAGATCGGGCATGCCACAGTCTTACCGTCAGGCGAGAAAATAGGAGCAGCTTGTATATGGTTTCCGGGTGATATTTTCGCCAGCGAACGCTTGTTAGAACCGTCTGGATTTGCAAGCACCAGTTCCTCGCCATCTCGCCCACCGTTCAACTCGCGAACGAAAGCCAATGTGGAACCATCCGAAGAAAGTCCAAATCCGTTATCCGGAAGGTCTCCAATAACAATTTCAGGTGTGCCGCCATGTATCGGCACTCTCATGATCTTGTCGTTGCCCCAGTCTGCGTTCACCTCATATACGTAATAAATGAACTTGTTGTCAGGGGAAAAGGTAAGGCCCCACTCGCCGTCGGCTGGTGGGCGTTCCAATGCTAGGGTCGAGACATTGGTTTCGATCTCGAGTATGTTGATTCCTTTCTTGTCATTATAGGCAACGTACTTTCCATCAGGGGATATGGCGATCTCAGCGGACGGTCCCGAGATCGGCAATTTAGAAAACTTCAAGTCCTTTTCCGTAGTCGCCGGGTTGATCAGGGATGCTGGCGAATGGGCATCTGAGTCCTCCGGAATAGCGGCGTTATATCGATAGACCGTCAGACCCAACGCGACGAACATGATCGTGAGTACGACGCTGAATGTTAGATATTTGTGACGTGCTACCTGGTGGACAATATACTCGGCGCTAAGAGTTCGGCGTGGGCCGATGATCCGTGTTCTTCGTTCATCGGTGCTTGAGACGGTTACGTATTTTTTTGAGTCGATCGCATATCTCATTCTCTCTTTTTCTCCTTCTAAGTCGTTTAGAAGGTCATGCGCGGATTGATATCTTGAATCTCTTTCTTTGGCGAGCAGCCGCTCGCAGATCGGCTGCATTCCCGAGGGAATATCTTCGATCACTATCGGCGTTTCGTCAGAAGTGAGGATCGCCGCGACCAGTTCGGTTACGGCTTCGCCTTTGTACGGAGTCTGCCCGGTCAGCATTTCGTGCAGCACCACGCCGAGGCTCCAGAGATCGGTTCTGGCATCGACGGATTGGCCACGGGCCTGCTCGGGCGACATATAAGCAACTGTTCCCATGACAAGGCCGGGTGCGGTCAAATGCGGATTGCGGAGTTCGGAGTGAGGAATATGAGAGAAAGACGACACCGGTGACGGCAGGTCTTCAATCCGCATTCCGAGATCCGCATTCCGCAGTTGTTCGGGCCAGTCATCTGCTTCTGTAAGTTTTGCTAAGCCAAAGTCTAAAACTTTGACCAGACCGTCACCGCGCAGCATTATGTTCTCGGGCTTGATGTCGCGATGCACGATGCCTGCTGCATGCGCGGCCTTTAATGCGGTCGCGATCTGGCAGGTTATGTCGAGGCTCTCGGTTGCGGTCAAGCCGCTATGCATTTGCTCGCGAAGCGTAGAGCCATGCACGTATTCGGAGACGATAAATCGCGAATCTTCGAATGAGCCGATCTCGTGGATGGTCAGAATATTCGGATGGTTCAGCGCCGATGCCGCTCGCGCCTCCTGAATAAATCTGCGGACTCGCTCCTCGTCATTTGCAACGCCGCCGTGCAATATTTTGAAGGCGACGGGCCGGTCAAGCTCGGTGTCGTCCGCCAGAAAAACCTGCCCCATGCCGCCGCTGCCGATCAGCCCGCTTATTCGATATCGCCCGATGATCTGACCATCAGACAACGCCGGTTCGATCAACACCTCAGCGGCGCCAAGTGCGCTTTCCTCGAGAAAATCACTGTCGTATGATCCAAGCAGTTTTTCGACCTCAGCTCGGAGCGTCAAATCTTGCAAACATCGCTCGTCCAGAAATTTCGCGCGGCCGCTCTCCGGGATCTGTCGAGCCTCTTCAAAGACAGTTTTCACTTGTTCCCAGGTCGAGTTGTTCATCTTTGGACCTCCCGGGTCAGCTCGTGTTTTAGCCAAGCCTTGGCCGCGGCCCAGTCACGTTTCACCGTGGCGGGCGAGATCTTTAACAACTCGGCCGTCTCGCTTATTTCGAGCCCTGCAAAATATCGCAGCTCGACGATCTTTACCTGCTGCTTATCGATCGCCGCGAGCCGATTGAGAGCTTCATCCAGGGCTATCAGATCGAGGTCGAGTGGAACCGTTACAACCTCGATATCATCGAGCGGTTTTGATTCATTCGGCCCACCGCGTTTTTGCCGATGCCTGGCGCGAGCGTGGTCGACCAGCACACGACGCATTAGCTCGGCCGCGAGTGCATAGAAATGCTCGCGGTCCTGCCAGCGGACAGATCGCTGTTCGACCAATTTCAGATAGGCTTCGTTGATGAGCGCGGCCGTGTCGAACGTGTGGTCGCGGCGCTCACGGCGGAGCTGGCGACGCGCTTGCCGGCGCAGCTCGTCATAGACCGCGCGAATGAGCTCGTCCGACGCATGCTGCTCGCCGTCGCTCCATGCCCGAAGCATGGCCGTGATCGCGTTTCGAGAAGGCGAGGCGTGGCTCATCGGCATATCGATCGTCGGTCGTGGCAGCTGACCAGCAATCTTAGGCACGCTTGAGCGGTAAGTCAATGACCTTACCCCCGGCTTCAACTGTCGCTTTTTTGTGATCAATCCGCGCATGACCTGGGCAATAGCTGAAGCAAGATGCGCCTCTATTTCCCAGTACGCGTCGAAAATGCCGATCGAGGCTCATGAAAAAGTCATTTAAAAACTGATCAATCTATGATATCGTGTTGCGACGATGGGACGCTTACGGCGTCACCATCGATTTTTCTCTCGGCTGTAGCACAATGTGGCGCTAT
>DASXPW010000016.1:0-3361 GCA_036493385.1 Pyrinomonadaceae bacterium | reverse complement strand
GAAAAGCCGAGTAATTTGTTCCGGTAAATACTTCCGTCAAATGTGCCGTTTTCGGCAATTTCCTGGGCCGTGACGCTTGGGGCGAGCTTTGCGACACCAGACCCGGACGAAACGGTCCTGGCTTGAGCGATCAGAGATCCGCAGACCGATACAACGAAAATAAACGCTGCGAGCAAGAATTTAACGTTTCTCATAGTTGTAAATTGTACGGTCGGGCAAGAGTTAACCTTTTTTCCAAAATCCACTGCCGCTTGAGATTTCTTCGAGTGTCTCGGCGATCTCGAGCTCGTCTTCGGTTTCGAGAGCGACGTCGGCCATTGAAATGATCCCCGCCAGCCTGCCGTCATCATCGATGACCGGAATGCGTCGAACCTGTCTGTCGCCCATTAGCCGAACGGCCTCAAAGACAAAATCATCGGGCGTGACTGAGAAAATTTCGGTCGTCATTGCGTCGCTGATAGGCGTGTCGGCGTTTCGGCCCTCGGCTATGCACCGAACGACAATATCGCGGTCGGTGACAATGCCGGTAAGACGGCCTTCTTCAACAACAGGCACCGAGCCCATATCGCCGTCACGCATCATCTGAGCGACCTCGCCAAGCGTCATCTCAGGCGTCGCGGTGCGGACATCGCGCGTCATTATATCGCTGCAGCGCATGCGTGCAATTGCGGATCCTCCGGCCTCGCTCATCGTCAAAACTCCTTTCGCCTATTTTGTTTTAGAGGCGTGAATAAAGCAAGGTGGACTTTCACCGCCGAGACGCGGAGACGCCGAGAAAACAAGGAGAAATCTACAACTGTCTTCAGTTCCTTACCGGTTATAACTTTGCATCTCCACGTCGCGGCGGTTCACTTCCGCTCCGTCAGTGAGATCATTCGGTCTAAGGCCACACGAGCATAGTGTTTGGTTTCGTCTTCAACAACGATCTCGTTTACAACGTTACCCTCGACCAGATTATCCATCGCCCAGGCGAGGTTTTGCGGGGCGATGCGGTACATGGTCGCGCACATGCAGAGGTCGGGCGCAAGCAGATGGATCTCTTTATCCGGAAATCGCTGCTGCAGACGATTGACGAGATTGACCTCGGTGCCGATCGCCCATTTCGAGCCGCTTGGAGAGTTTTCGACCGTCTTGATGATGAACGAGGTCGAGCCGTCGAGATCGCTTAGCTCAACAACCTCGCGCATGCATTCGGGATGGACCAGGACCTGGACGCCGGGAATGTCTGCGCGCACCTTGTCGACATGCCACGGCTTGAAACGGCCGTGTACGGAACAGTGTCCCCGCCAGAGGATAAGTTTTGCATTCAGGAGATCTTCCTCGGTGTTTCCGCCAAGCTCTTCGTGCGGGTTCCAGAGCGCCATCTTGTCGAGCGGTATGCCGAACTTAGCTCCGGTGTTCCGTCCCAAATGCTGGTCGGGGAAAAAGAACATCTTGTCAAACTGTTTCAAATAAATATCAAACAACGGCACGGCGTTCGACGATGTGCAGACGACGCCTTCGTTACGCCCGCAGAACGCCTTGATCGCGGCCGATGAATTCATATACGTGATCGGCGCGACTTTCTGGTCCAGCACGCCTATCTCGCGGAGCTGGTCCCAGGCGTCCTCGACCTGTTCGATCGTAGCCATGTCGGCCATCGAGCATCCGGCACCGAGATCGGGCAGGATCACGCGCTGATGCGGCTTGCCTAGAATGTCGGCCGACTCGGCCATAAAATGAACACCGCAAAAGACGATGAATTCGGCATCCGTTTTCGAAGCCATCACCGACAGTTGGTAAGAGTCGCCCGTCAGGTCGGCATGTCTGACGACGTCGTCGCGCTGATAATGATGGCCTAGGATGACGACACGTTCTCCAAGCTCGCGTCGGGCCTCCTCGATGTGCGTTGAGACCTCCGCATCCGACATGACGAGATACTCTTCTAACGTGCGTATTTGTTCTGCTAAAGCTGGCATGATCTTCTGCTAATTAGATGCAAATAATGCGCCAGGATCAAACGAAAATCATTGCGCTCCGGGCGCCCTTTTACAAGTAGCGAGGCTATCTACTGCAGCGCGCCAGTCAGCCGTTCGAATGCCAGCACAACGCCATACAGAATGGCGGCGATGATGCCGGCCATCGGTATCGTCAATATCCACGCCCAGACGATGCGCCCGGCGACGCCCCATTTAACAGCCGAGAATCGCTTTGCCGAACCGACGCCGACGATCGAGCCGGTGATCGTGTGCGTCGTCGAAACGGGAATGCCGAAATAGGTTGCGGTAAAAAGAGTGATCGACCCGGCAGTCTCGGCGCAAAAACCCTGCACGGGCTGCAGCTTGACGATCTTCGTCCCCATCGTCTTGACGATCTTCCAGCCGCCCGACAGCGTGCCAAGAGCGATCGCCGCACACGCGGCAAATTCGACCCAACGCGGAATTTCAGGCAGCTTGCCCGCCGGCGTCATCTGCAAAAAGCCGCCCGCGACGAGCACGATCGTGATGATTCCCATCGTTTTTTGGGCGTCGTTGCCGCCATGCCCGAGGCTATATGCGGCCGCAGAGAACAACTGACCAACCCGAAACCAACGGTCGATGCGCCGGACCGAGACCTTGTGAAAGATCCAATAGACCGAGACCATCAGTATGTAGCCCAGGACCATTCCGATCAGCGGCGATAGAACGATGAAAGCAAGCGTCTTGATCCAGCCCTCGGCGATCATAACAGTGTGAACGTTCGCCGGCCCAAAATGCCATATATATGACGCGATCGCCGAACCGGCGTAGGCACCCACCAGAGCGTGCGAGCTTGACGTGGGCAGACCGAAATACCAAGTGATAAGGTTCCAGGCAATAGCACCGAGGACGCCGGCGAGCAGCACGTAAAGCCGATCGTCCGTCGGTATCACGGCAATGTTTACCATATCGCCGCCAACGGTTTTGGCGACGGCGGTGCCAAAGACGACAACGGCGACGAAATTAAAGAACGCCGCCCAAATGACAGCGACACCCGGCGACAAAACCCGCGTTGCCACGACCGTCGCGATCGAGTTCGCGGCGTCGTGAAAGCCGTTCGTGTAGTCGAATGCCAGAGCGGCGATGATGATAAAGACCACCAGGCCGATCGCTGCAGTTTGTCCATCCATAGAAAGTTAGTTGATAGTGGATAGTGGATAGTGGATAGTGGATAGTAAAAGTAGGTTTACGGTTTTCGACTTTTGCTCGTCTTGATCGAAGCTGTCAGCATTTTTTGAAGCTCATCGCAATCTCTTAGTAAAGAATCAGCGATATTTTCCTCGAGCGTTTCGCTATCGCGGAGCAATCTGAGCCAGTAGTGTGTTTCGGCAGCCACTTTCAGAGCAACAGATAGCTTATGAATA
>DASXPW010000015.1:0-4778 GCA_036493385.1 Pyrinomonadaceae bacterium | reverse complement strand
AGCTCCCGCCGCTGAGCCTTGGCCGGTCATAAGCACGAAGCGCCCAGGGTAATCCTGTTTCCGAAAATGTCTCAGGATCGAATACCCATCGGCATCGCCCAGCATCACATCGCAGAAGATCAGATCCCAGGTGGATTGAGGTAGGAGATCAAGACAGTCCGTCTCAGAATGCACTTCGCGTACTGTCCAACCGTCAGAGCGCAGTATTTCTCCGACCAGACCACATACCTGCGGGTCATCGTCAACCACCAGGGCCTTAAGCTCAGACTTCACGGAAGGAATTGTAACACGCGGGTCGGATGGCCAAGGCTCAAACATAATTAACCTCATGTCGATCGCGACGGCCGGTACGGCCGATAAGATCGGGTTTCAAGTTCATTTCGAAAAAGGGCGAGGCGCCTCGATCAAAACTCAGGATTTGCGTCCGCCAAGAGAGTCGGCTGATAGTAAGGAATAATGCGGTGACGTAAATGACAACGCCAAGCCGGCGATGAGGTTTTCCAAAGAGACAGGGTCTCGACTTGACGCTGACTGTCGCCAGAGCGATTTACCGGTGACGACAAGAGCAATGAATGTGCCAAACGAACACAGTGTAAAAACGCGACCTTGAACACCCCTGCCGACTAGTTTTTCCGCCAGTGTCTCGCGTTCGTCCCCTGAACGGGCTCGGGGCAAATCGTCTAGAGTGAGGAGATTTTGGCGGGAACAATTCCACACAGGACAGGCGTGACCCGGCGCGATCGCGATCCCTTATCAACAAGACGAGCAAGCTCAAATTACTGTGATTTGGCTAAACGCTCAAGGTTGATCGCGATCGGCAGGCAATTTTTACACTTTCGGAAATTGTGGAACGCAAGGTGCAAAGTAGACATTTCGGGAACAAGAGAATCAGATGGCAATCAAGATTTCATTCGCTGAGGAAGAGCGGACCGACGCAGACAAAACCATTCTTATCGTCGATGACGAGCCTGGTATCGTTAACCTCTTGCGCGACTTCTTGTCTGATCGATATCAATGCCTGACCGCGTTTTCCGGATCCGAGGCACTTGAGCACTTTGGATCTAATGAGATCGCCGTCGTATTAAGCGACGTGCAAATGGGAGATATGAGCGGGCTCGAACTCTTGCCGCATATTAACAGCGTTGCACCGAACGCTGTCAACGTCATGGTCAGCGGCGAGAATACGATGGAAACGGCCATCGGCGCTCTGCAAGTCGGCGCATTCGACTTCATTCGGAAACCCTTCACGCTTTCCCAGGTAGATTCAGTAGTTAGTCGCGCGATCGATAAGCATAGTCAATTGGTCAAAGAAAGGGCGCGGGACGAACAGCTCCAGGAGCTTATCACCCAACAAAAGAACCAACTCGACTATCTAAGACATTATGATCCCGCCACAGGGCTCGCAAATCGCGAGTCTTTCACCAAAGCTGTCAGAGCGGCGTCAAGCAACAATGCGGGCTCCGGAGCGTTGGGGATCTTCTCTCTCAATAGGTTCAAAGCTGTTGGTCAGGCGATTGGTACCGATGACGCGGACAGCGTCTTGCGGGAGATCACCGGTTGTTGGGTCGACATACTGGGCCCCGATGCCGTGCTGGCTCGCCTCGACGATGATAAGTTCGGCTTGTTGCTGCCATCGATCAATTGCAGTGTCGACATGATCGAAGTTTTGAGGGAGCTGAATCGTATTTCAAAAGAGGCCGCGTTTGCCGGCGATTACAAATTCCACTTCTCGATATCCGCTGGTATAAGTATCTTCCCGAATGACGGGATGGATGCAGCGAGTCTTGAACGGTTTGCGTCAATTGCATTGCGTCAGTCCAAAGAGAATGGCGAGTCGATCAGATTTTACGAGCCGGAAATGAATAGTCTGGCGGAGAGACGGATCGCACTCGAAAACGGCCTTCAGATGGCCCTCCAAACAGGCGAGATCATCAATTACTATCAACCGAAGATAGATCTAAACTCGGGCGAGATCGTTGGTATGGAGGCCCTCGTTCGATGGAACAGCAGCGAGTTCGGACCCGTTTCCGCAAGCGAGATAATTGAGGTCGCGGAAGAGACCGGACTCATTGAGCTTTTAGGCTTACAGGTTCTGGAAAAGGCCTGCCATGATACGAGCCTGCTCAACAAGGATGGCTTTGATCTTAAAGTGTCGGTAAATTTATCGGGCCAGCAATTGACGAATTCCTGGTTCCCTATCGCCGTTAAAGACGCGATCCAGGCCTCAGGTCTCGTGCCCGACCGACTAGAACTCGAGATCACGGAAACATCGTTGATACAGAACGCAGAAACTGCGGTGAATGCTCTTGACACGATCAGGTCGCTTGGCGTCAGCATTGCGATAGACGACTTTGGTACCGGGTTTTCGTCGCTGGGCTATTTGAAGCGTTTTCCACTCGACACGCTAAAGGTCGACCGTATGTTCGTGCGCGATCTGGAATCAAGTGAGGGCGATGCAGAATTCATTAAGGCGATTGTCGCACTCGCGAAAAAGCTCGAGCTCCGCACGGTTATCGAAGGTGTTGAGACGACCGAGCAGCTCGATCTATTACGTACAAGCGGATGCGATGAATGGCAGGGATATTTGTCCAGTAAACCTGTTCCTCTTACAGAGTTCCGCGATCTGATCCAGTCGCCATCGAATCCCACCTTACGGAGAGCTATCAAGAACCCTGCCCTGAATTAACAAAAACCTACCCAGCTCCTCACCCGAACAAAACGGTCGATAGCCTATCGGCCGTTTTTTAATTGGTGTAAGTATCGAACTCGTGTCCGTCTATCACTCAAATGTGGGATCCCACACTATGGAATGTGTGGTGATCACAGGGCCGAGGCGTTGGTCATCACATTATTTCGCGTGCTGGCATTTCGGATAATCTTGGCAACGAAATGCCAAGTTGCAAACCGAAACTTATCGCTTTGACAGCAGCCGTGGTGGTTGCCGCGATCGTAGCGACCTGGGTTGATTCTGTACGCAACGCAGCCTTAAAGAGCCTGAACGACGAGCGTCAAAGGGTCGCTCCAGGCAACCTAATACCTTTTGAAAGAACCGAGCTAAAGCGATATGCCGGGAATGACGTCAGATTTATTCAGAATGTTACCTCGGTAAGGGACCTCGTCCTCTTTAAGGGGGCAATATTTGCGGCGACAGGCGGCGGCCTTGTAAAGCTTTCGACGGACGGTAAGACGGTCGGGCGATACACAGTGCTTGACGGGCTGCCGGAAAGTGATCTGACCGCGGCCGCGGTCTACCACGACGTGCTGTTCATCGGCACGCGGTCGAAAGGGCTCGTCGCGTTCGACGGCGAACATTTTTTTGCGTACAAGTGGGCCGACCGAGAGTCGCAGACAGTGACCTCGATGGCGGTGAGCGGCGGCGATCTGCTGATCGGGACCTTTGCTGGTGGTCTGATCAGATTTGACGGTGCCGATTTTACCGAGATAAAGCCAAATGACGAACGCGTCATGCGAGTCACTCGCGTCGTTTGCAACGGGCCGCGGACGTATGTCGGGACGTTCGACAACGGAGCGTGGCTTTATGAGAGCGATGCGTGGTCGCACGTCACGTCATCGGACGGCCTCCCGTCCGATCGCGTTGTCGGCATCGCGGCGGCGAACGATCGAGTGTATATAGCGACAGACCTCGGTCTCGCCGTACACGACTCGTCAGGAGCGAGATCGGTTGCCGAGGCACCGCTTTTGTCGGACATCGCTTTCGAAGGCGAGAAGTTGCTTGTTACAAAAGACGGCGGCGAACTGTTGAGCTTCGAAAAGTCGCTCTCGACGATCTCGGACCGCGGCGGAGTGCAAAACGCGCGTCTCGAGCCAGTCGGAGATCGACTTTTCCAAATTTCAGACAGCGGCATTGCTGAGATAGTGGGCCGGCAACTGCGGACGTTTTACAAACCCGACGCGGAACCGCTGACAGATAATTTTGTCTCGGCATTGGCGATGGACCGCGGATCGCAGCTTTGGGTCGGAACGTTTCGTAGCGGCGTCGATGTTCTCTCGAGTGCGACCGGCAAAACGAGGCACCTGGAATCTGACGCAGTGCGAGAGATCAACTTTCTTCAGGCAAGCGGCGATGATATGAACGCCGCTACAACAGGCGGGTTAGTAGTTCTTGGCAGTGATCTCAAGATCAAACAAAACCTCACCAATGCGGACCGGCTTCCGAGCAACTCGATTACGCATTTCACAGGCAACACTGTCGCAACGTCGAAAGGTATTGCATTCCTAAACAATGGAAATCCGGCTGTTCTGTCGACAGTACAAGGGCTGCCAAGCAACAGCGTTTACACGACGCTGCAGGTCGGCGACAAGCTGTATGCGGGCACGCTCGGCGGGCTGGCCGAGATCGAAAACAGACATGTCACAAAAACCTACACGGACTCAAACTCAGCCCTGACTACAAAATGGGTAACGTCGCTGTGTCAGGCCGGTGACCGTGTCTTTATCGGAACCTATGGCGGCGGAGTTTTTGAGTTGTCGGCATCCGGTAAGATCCACTCATTCCAGCCCGACACGGGCAAATTTACCGTCAATTTCAACGCGATGTACACGGACGGCGAACGGGTATTTGTTGGCACACTCGATGGCGTGAGAATTCTCGATCTGCGATCACAAAAGTGGCAGATGTCTAGTGACACACTGCCCTCGCAAAATGTGATGAGCATAACGGGCGACGACTCGGCCATCTATTTCGGTACGTCGAGCGGCATTGCCCGGGTCGAAAAACGTCATTTCACCAACCTGCAAAAATGAACGCATTCAAAATA
>DASXPW010000014.1:0-2570 GCA_036493385.1 Pyrinomonadaceae bacterium | reverse complement strand
GCGCGTGCAAAAGCTGGCGGCTCGGGCTGCGGCCCAGGACCGTCATGTTATTGTCGTCGGTAGCCCCGATCATCCCGAAATGATCGGCGTAAAAGGCTATGCCCCAGATCACGCCTTTGTGATTCGCGATGAGACCGAGGTCGCCGACCTGCCCGAACTTCGAAACCCGCTCATTGTCGCTCAAACCACGATCAAGGCGAAAACCTTCTTCGACACGGCCGAAGCGGTCAAGACGAAAACCAAAGACGACGTTCAGATCATTAATACGATCTGCTCTGCTACCCGCGACCGACAAGAGGCAGCGCGCGCGCTCGCCGGTATGGTCGATGCTTTCTATATAATCGGCGGCCGCGAGTCGTCGAACAGCGTCAAGCTGCTCGCCGTCTGCAAAGAGCAGTGTGAAAAGAGCTTTCTCATCGAGACCGAAGAAGAAATCTGTGAAAGCGACCTTGTCGGATCAAAACAAGTAGGCGTCACCGCCGGAGCTTCGACACCGGACTGGCTGATCGAACGCGTTGTTAATCATCTCAACGAGATCGGCCAGCGTCTTGAGGGAGAAATGCCGCTAACTTAGCGAGCGAGTATAAAATCAATTTAAGAAAGGCACCGTCATCGAACGGTGCCTTGTGCGTTTTGGTCGAACATGCGCGTTACGGATTTACTTCGCCAAACTTCGGCAGCGAAATTCGCTGACTCAGGTAGACACCAAACTCCGTCCCGACCGGCACTTCCGCCTCCGGACCCTTGGTAAGTTTTTGGCCGAGATAGCCGCCGCCGGCTCCTAACAACGCTCCTATAAGCGCCCCCCTGCCGCCGCCGATTGCGCCGCCTAGCACCGCCCCTCCGGCTGTACCTCCGCCGATGAAAATGAGCTTCCGATGGCGCATTGTCTTTGCAGTCGTCGTGCCCTCGGTGTCACTGCGAGTCTTGTCGGCGATCAGATCGGTCAACATTCCGTTGATCACTCGTTTCGTGCCATTCGGAGTCGCGATCTGCGTAAAGTGCATGTCGATACTGCCGGCTTTGCCGCCTTTTGCAGCGGGAGTGACCGCATCGACGCGTCCGCTGACAGTGCTGCCCTGCGGTATCAGCATCACCCCGTTCGACGAATAAACCGGGTCGATCACCGAACCCGTGACGCGCTCGCCGATCCGCGAGGTCTTAGAATTAACCGATTGATTTATCCGCACCCGCAGTGTCGTCCCGGCCGGCACCGAATAGAGCGCCGTCCTAACCGGCGTCGAGCGCGTGACCGTTCGTCGTTTGAGTGCGGGCTTACGGCGCTGAGCAAAGGTGTCAAAGGACGCGCCAAGGACAAATACACTCATTAGAACCAGCAATATTTTTGTGTAGGATCGTTTGTCTCGAATCATTGTATCCTCCTTTATTTTCATATAGTTATATCGCTTGATCCATGTGCCGGCGATCGGGTTGGCATGCACAGCCAAATCGTTGCCCTAAATGCCGGCTATCCACCACCCGATTTTATCACCGCAGGCGAACGCGAGGAAATCTTGAAAACTCGGCCCGATTGTTTGTATTATCGACTCAGACCGACAATTTTGGATTGCGTCGCCGGCCACGACCGGCTTAGCCTTTGTGCCCACGGCGGTTAGCGCCCTTGTTGGCGTGAATGCGTTTGTCCCCTCATTATTATGTACAGTCAAACGGTTCTGTTGTTCGGATTAAATCTTCTCGACGCGTTACTTACGATCTGGTGGGTGCGGAGTGGCGTCGCGACCGAAAGCAATCAGCTCATGGCCGAACTGTTGAATGTCGGTAACTTTCCGTTTCTGGCGGTCAAGGTCGCTATCGGCGCGGTTACTGTTACGGTGCTGCTTCGCTACGCTGAAAGGCCTCTGGCCCGATATGGCTTAACGGCGTCCCTTGCGGTCTATATGGGGCTGATGCTCGTCCATATATTCACCGGCTTAAGCGCGTTCGGAGTCCTCTCCTCAAATTTTGCGCAGCAGATCACGGCGTTCCCGACGCAACTGTTTGCAGCGTTGATGTAGCTCCAAGAGTATTGTAAGAATTTGTAAACGGTCCGGTTCTCTGAGCGAAACCAGTCTCTTCCGGAAACCCGTGGTGTCCGGCTTTCGTATTCAATACACAACGCGCTTCCGGCCGTTCGGCATCCTACTCGATGCTTATTTCTAGTTAAGAGGAAGTACTCATATGTCAAGTAAATCGGTCTATCAACTGTCTGCAAGGCAGATCTTGTTGCTTGCCATCGCATCGGCCTTGATAGCCGTTGGCGTGACAGCAGTTTTGTACAATCTCACTAAGTTTTGGCCGAGCGGCGACCCGTCAAGCACAGCGTTTGCCGAGGCCCAGCCGGCAGGTGTCTCTGACCCGTCAGCCGTTTCTGACGAGCAAAACAGCATTGAAGTTTATAAGGCCGTCTCGCCGGGCGTCGCCTTTATCAGCACGACCAGCGTTGGCCAGGATTTCTGGGGAGATCAGGTCGAAGGCAAGGGCGAAGGGAGCGGTTCTGTCATCGATAACGAAGGTCACATACTGACCAACTATCACGTTGTCGAAGATGCGCGGAAAGTGACGGTCAGCTT
>DASXPW010000013.1:0-3426 GCA_036493385.1 Pyrinomonadaceae bacterium | reverse complement strand
GTTCCTGGAATTTGCGGCGCGGACCGACTTGCCTGTGACCTATGCCTCGCTCAGCTACAGGACGCCCCGAGGTCAACCGACCGCGAGCGAGTCTGTTTGCTGGTGGGACGATACATCTTTTCTGAGGCATATGCTGCGAATGTTCTCGTTGCCGGGGTTTACCGCGATCCTCGATTTTGGCGAAGTGCCGATACTAAATACCGATCGGAAAAAACTGGCCGGCGAACTGCGCGAGCGCGTCCGAGAGCGGTTCATTCCCGTTTTGTAATGCCGCATTTAAGGCGTAAAATTGTTCATAAGCCGTCTTCATATCCGTATATAAATCAAGGAGCAAACATCTATGCGCAATAGACTTTTCCGCTTTCTCACCGCGGTGATGGTCGTGTATTCGTTCGGCGTAACGACAATGGCACAGACCGTGGCGTTTGACACGAGCCGAATGGACCGCTCGGTCGACGCTTGTGACGATTTCTTTACCTTTGCGAACGGCACGTGGGTCAAGAACACTCCGATACCGCCGTCGCAGGCGCGTTGGGGCAGCTTTAACATCCTGGCCGAAAGCAATCGTGACGTGGAACATGAGATCCTCGAAAAAGCCTCAAAGGACGCAAAGGCGACCGGAAATCTCAAGCTGATCGGCGACTTCTATGCCTCGTGCATGGACGAGGCGGCGATCGATAAGGCCGGTGCTCATCCACTCGACGCTGAGTTTGCACGCATCAATAACATAAAGAATATAAACGACCTCAAGCGCGAGATCGGGGCGCTGCATAAGGACGGCTATCCGGCCGTTTTCCGGTTCGGCGGCGGGCCCGACCAGCGAAACAGCAATACGGTCATCCTGAACGCCGGCCAGGGCGGTCTGAGCCTTGGGAATCGCGACTATTACACGTCGCAAACCGACTCGATGAAGGCGACGCGTGAAAAATTCGTTCAGCATATGACGAATATGTTCAAGCTCCTTGGTGAGTCGCAGGAGCAGGCCTCGGCTGACGCCCAATCGGTGATGGATGTCCAGATGCGTCTTGCCAACGCGTCGATGACGCCTGAACAACTTCGCAACCGCGACAAGAATTACAACAAGATCTCGATCGCGGAGGCCCAAAAGATCGTGCCGGATTTCTCGCTCGAGGATTATCTGAAAGAGCGCGGCATCGACGCACGCACGGAGATCGATTTCCAGCAGCCGACGTTCTTTGCCGAGTTCGACAAGATGTTGACGGACGTGCCGCTCGATCAGTGGAAAACCTATCTTCGCTGGATGGTGCTGAGCGCCGCGGCCAACACGCTGTCGACCCCGTTTGTCGATGAAACATTCGATTTTCAGGGCCGTTTTCTAAGCGGTATCAAAGAGCAACAAGAACGCTGGAAGCGTTGTACCGAAGCGACCGACCGCACGTTGGGCGAGGCCGTCGGTGCCGAATGGGTCAAGGTGAAATTCTCACCGCAGCAGGAAAAGGCGGCGAACGACATGATCGACCATCTGTTTGCCGCGATGAAAGAGCACATTCAGAGCAACGCCTGGATGAGTGATGTGACCAAGCAGAAAGCTCTTGCAAAACTTACTGCTTACAAACGCAAGATCGGCTACAACCGACACCCGCGCGGTTACGCCGGCCTCAAGGTAGACCGCTCGTCATACGCTGAGAATGCCCGCCGTGCGAGTGAATTTCAGATCGCCCGCAATGCACAGGACATCGGCAAGCCCACTGATCGCACGCGATGGGGATTTACACCGCCGACGGTGAACGCCTCGTACAACAGCTCGAACAACGAGATCACTTTCCCTGCCGGTATTCTTCAGCCGCCATTCTTTAACTTCCAGGCTGATGACGCGATCAACTATGGCGGAATGGGCGCCGTCATTGGTCACGAGGTCTCGCATGGTTTCGACGACCAGGGCAGCAAGTACGACGCCGAAGGCAATCAGGTCAACTGGTGGACGCCCGAGGACCGGACGAAATTTGATGAGCGGGCAAATTGCGTCATTCAGCAATTCAATGGCTATCAGGTTCTGCCCGGCCTCAATATCAAAGGCCAGCGGACGATCGGCGAGAACATCGGCGATCTCGGCGGATTGAATATTGCCTACACGGCGTTGATGGATGATCTGAAGGACAAGGCCGCGCAGCCCAAGATCGACGGATTTACGCCCGAGCAGCGATTCTTCCTCGGCTGGGCACAGGTCTGGGCGGCAAAGGCAACCGACGCCGGGCTTCGTTTGCAGGTCGAGACCGACCCCCACTCGTGGGCTCAGTACCGCGTTAATGGCCCGCTCTCAAACATGCCTGAGTTCGCAAAAGCCTGGGGCTGTAAGCTCGGCGCCCCTATGGTCCGCGAAAAGCCGTGTGTCATCTGGTAATTCACGCAAGCTGTTCAAACAAATGGAAGGCCGTCCAACAGGGCGGCCTTTTTTGTATCGACGTTAGTCTCTCACCAGAAAAAGGGTGTCCCGGGAACGCGTATTACCGGTGCGCGGTATCGTCACAACACTGCGCGTACTCGTCATAACTGCGTGCGTAGTTGTCACAACAGAGCGCGGTATTATAATACAGAAAAGCCGGTAAACCACCGACAGTCAATAGTTGCGAATTTACGATCGGAACTTCGATCCCAAAAAAAACATTTCGCTCTCGGGCACATCGCGATACAAAGCCGGTAGGCCATAGCGAATACGAGGTTTAGCCATCATCGCGGCAGCCGAGCCCGCTCGAAATCCCCTGATCGCGCCTGCGACAAGCTCTGCATTCTTCGGGGCTATGTTCACCAGGTCTGCGCTGTATACAAATTGTCAAAGAACCAAAAGAGCAACGCAACAGGCATACTATTACGCGATATGATCATATCATGGCTGTCAAGAGCTGATGGTTTGCTTTGGAGCTGTTGCCGACGGGTGGAAGATCAGGGTACAAAACCATACGTTCGCATCACGGATGATCTTACCGAAGAAATGGGCGAAGCGGGGGTAAACCCGCCTTCTTGACTGCGTTTGGTTATCCGGCCTGCGGTCCGGCAAAGGGGAGAGCATTTGAGCGATCTACCGCTCGGCGTGAGAGACAACCACCCCGGCCGCTCCCGCCACCTCGTCCGCCGAAATCAAACCACCCCCTCCAAAAAAAACCGGCATCGCTCCTATCCGGGAGGAGAGTTTTTGAGTCCCGACTCTATCGGGACTTGCAGGCAGGCTGCCTGCGGTCCGGCAAGAGCTACCTACCGACAGTTTTTTCGAGTTCCGGCGGATAGCGGTTGCCTTCGATCTTGATGTTCGCTGCTGCCTCGTTGATCTCGCGGAGGTCGTGAGTGGTTAATTCGATCTCGGCGGCCCGGATGTTTTCTTCGAGACGATTTACCTTGGTCGTGCCCGGAATGGGAACTATCCACGGCTTTTGCGCGAGCAGCCACCCGAGAGCGATCTGAGCTGGTGTT
>DASXPW010000012.1:0-8097 GCA_036493385.1 Pyrinomonadaceae bacterium | reverse complement strand
GGCACGAGATGAAATCCGCAAGCGAGCATGTCACAGTCGAGCGACCAAGATCGGCCGTTTCTCGTCAGCTCGACCTGCTTGATTCGGTCCTCGCCGTGAGCGGCGGTGATCCAGCAATCGGTCAAATATGGAACGCCTATCAGTTTGGACCTTAATATTGCGGCTTGAGCGATCTTTGCCGGCGATCGGCAGAGGCTAGTCGCAAAGCGGCGAATGTTTGCGGCAGGAGTTTGCTCGGCGATCGCTAAAACTTTTGCTCCGTGTGATCTAAGATATGCAGCGACGGCCAAAAGCAGGGCCCCGGTGCCTGCAACGACGATCCGCTTACCGCGAACATTGAGACCGCCTTTCACAAGGGCCTGCAGACCGCCGGCGCCATAGACTCCGGGCAGTGTCCATCCGGGAAACGGAAGAAATCGTTCGCGGGCGCCGGGCGCGATGATCAATTTCTCGTAAACGATCTCAACGGCGCCATCGTGCGTCTCAGCGAGAAGACAGTTGTCGGCCGTCGCATCGAAAACCTGCGCGCCATATAAAAATTTGACCTGCAAATTTTCGATCTCGCCAATCAGCCGTCGCGCGGTCCGATCGCCGATCTTGCCCTTTGAAGCACGCCATATCTGTCCGCCTGCATGTAGATTGTCATCGACAACCGTGACCTCTGCGTGTTTTGATGCCGCGGCCGCGGCCGCAAGGCCCGCTGGGCCCGCGCCGATGATCAGAACAGGCGTCGCGACTTTATTCATCTGCTGCGACCTCCATTCCATCGCGGGCAAAAATTGCGCAGCTCCGGCTATGCGGCACACCATCGATCGACACGCGACATTCGAAACAAATGCCCATTCCACAAAGCGGCGCGCGCGGCCGACCATTGACCGATCGGCGGAAGCTTTGCAAACCGGCATTCATGATCGCAGCAGCGACAGTCACACCTTCCTCTGCTTCTGTTGTTTTTCCGTTAATGATCAGAGTGATCAATCGTTCTCAAGAACCTCCGAAATAAGGAATAAGTGAAAGGTAAAAAGTAAAAAGTCGATCAATATGCCGGCGCGTCGATTCGCGCGGGCGAATACGGCTCGACAGGAATTGCCGGTTCGCGGCCCGTGATCAAGTCTGCAATTATCTGCCCGGTGCCGAGCGATGTCGTGATGCCGAGACCTTCGTGTCCGGCT
Organism: Pyrinomonadaceae bacterium; assembly: GCA_036493385.1. Lineage (GTDB taxonomy): Bacteria > Acidobacteriota > Blastocatellia > Pyrinomonadales > Pyrinomonadaceae > OLB17. Next base: position 6,925 of record DASXPW010000012.1, on the reverse strand, counting down.
GCAATAAAAACGTCCTGGCTGTTCGGCGACCGCCCGATGTACGGCAAATTGTCAGGCGTTGCGGGACGAGATCCGGTCCACACCCGGATCGCAGAAAGCGTTTTCAAGCGCGGCATATATTCGAAGGCACGCGTGGTCATCCGACGGACGATGTCGATATCTATTCCATTGTCATTGATGCCAAATTGCCTCGATGAGCCGATTATCACCTGGCCCGTGGCTCGCGGCTGAACATTGAAGGCGACCGACGAAGAAGCGTTGCCGTGGGCCGACCTTAAATAGCCGAGCTCAACGATCTGATGCCGCGCAAAGTTGGGATATCGGTCCGTTACCACAAGGTGACCTTTTCGCGGAGCGATCGTAAGACGGGGCGAGAGTGCCGGAGCATTTATCCCGGCCGCATTGACGACAAACCTGGCGTTTATCGCGTCGCCGTTTTCAAGCCGGACGCCGCCCGCGAAAATCGCGACGGCGCGTTTTCCGCAGTGCAGCGCCGCGCCGTGTTCGACCGCCCTCTGAATTAAAAATGCTGTTGCGGACATCTGGTAGACGACTTTGTCGCCGGGAACGAGCAGACCGCCTGCGAGACCCGGTCGAAGATTGGGCTCGGCGTCAGAAAGCTCGGCCGTGTCGAGGATTTCAGTTTGGAGCCCATATTCAGCATAGAGCGAGCGCTTGCGATGGACCTCTTTCATTTCGTTTTCATCGGCCGCGACCCAGATCGTTCCGCAGTTTTCAAATTCACACTGTTTTGGCAGCTCCGGTGCGAGATGTGACCAGAGCTCCTGCGAATACCTCGTCAACGCAAGCTGCGCCTGACTGTCGTCCATAACGACGATGTGGCCCATTCCCGCCGCGGTGGTGCCGGACGCGATGCCCTTAGCGTCAATGATCGCTACACTCAAACCCTCCGATGAGAGATAGTAGGCGCAGGCGGCGCCGACAATGCCTGCCCCGACCACTGCGACGTCATAGCTCATCTTGCAACGATCCCGAACCGGTACGGATCCGATCCGTCAAGAATGAGCTCGACCTCAGCTGTGATGTAAGCCCTTCCACGGATGATGGGGATCAACCGATCGCCTTCGACGTGGATTCGGCCCTCAAAAACACTGCCGATAAGGCTTTCCTGACGCCAAATATCGCCTTCCTTCAACTCTCCATCCGCGTAGAGGCAGGCAAGCTTTGCGCTCGTGCCGGTACCGCAAGGGGATCGATCGTAGTCGAGGCCCGGGCAGAGAACAAAATTGCGACTGTCGGCGGTCGGTGTCGAAGAGAAAAGTTCTATATGGTCGATCGCGCCGTCATTTTCGCCGGTAATATGATTTGCGGACAGTGCGCCGCGGATGGCGACGGAAAATCGTGTAAGCTCATACAGATTTGCGAGATCGATAACTAGCGGATGTTCTTTGATCAGAAAAAACCAATTGCCACCCCAGGCGATGTCGCCGCACACCGTGCCCAACTTCGGCACGTCGATCTTGACATCTTTCCGGTATCGATATGACGGAACGTTCGCGATCGAGACCGAGCCGTCTGTGTTTAACTCCGCATCAACCGTTCCGGCCGGCGTCTCGACCTTATGTATGCCGGCGGAGATTCGGCCCAAATACTCGAGCGTCTTAATGAGGCCGATCGTCCCATGGCCGCACATGCGGAGATAGCCAACGTTGTTGAAAAAAACTACGTCGGCAGCATTATCTTTGTTTGTTGGTTCGCACAGCAAGGCTCCCACGATAGCGCTATGGCCGCGTGGCTCATTGACGATAGCTGAGCGCAGATGGTCAAACTCCGTTCGAAATTTCTCGAGTCTGGCGGCGATCGGTCCATTGCCGAGATCGGGAAAGCCGCCGATCACAATACGGGTGGGCTCGCCGCCGGTGTGCGAATCTATTGCGGTGATCTTATTAACGATCGACATTGAGCGAAGCGTGACTGAGCGATCCTCTATTCTCTGTGATCTATCATCTACTTCGGAATAGATCATAGATAAGAGAAGATAGATTATAGATTCAATATAGGTATTAAATGAAAACCGCGCTCGTCCACCATCCGATCTACGAAAAACATGACACAGGCCCCGGGCACCCCGAGACGCCACTCCGGTACGAAGTCATCATAAATGCACTGAAGGCGGAAAAAGACCTGTGGAACAACCTGGAAGAGATCAAGCCTGAGGCGGCTACGAAAGGGGCGATCCAGGCAGTGCATACGCCACAGCATTTTAAGCTTGTCGAAGATGCGTACGCCGAAGGTTTTGATCGGCTCGACGCCGATACCATGGTTTCGCTGAAATCTTTTGACGCGTCGCTCTACGCTGCCGGCGGCGCAATGGCCGCTGTCGACGCCGTGATGCAGGGCGGGGCAAAGAATGCATTTGTGGCCGTGCGACCGCCCGGGCACCACGCCACGCGCGAGCGTGCGATGGGCTTTTGCCTCTTCAACAATGTAGCGGTCGCCGCAAAATACGCGCAGAACAAGTATAAAGAGATCGAGCGCGTGGCGATCGTCGACTGGGACGTGCATCACGGAAACGGAACGCAAGGAATTTTTTACGACGATCCGACGGTCTTCTTTTTCTCGATGCACCAATACCCGTGGTACCCCGGAACCGGTAGCCGCGGCGAGACTGGGCATGGCCGCGGACTCGGTGCCACGTTGAACTTGCCGGTCAAGGCAAGCACTGCGGCTGTCGAGCAAAGGCGTTCGTTCGACGCTGCGGTCGAGGAAATATCGAAGAGCATCAAACCCGATCTCATTTTCATTTCCGCCGGTTTCGATGCACATCTCGATGATCCGCTCGGGCAGCTTCGGTTGGAAGATCCTGATTTTGTCTCTATGACAGCGACGGTCAAACAATGGGCGGACGATGTTTGCAATGGGCGAGTAGTTTCATGCCTCGAGGGTGGGTATAACCTCTCTACGTTAGGACAAACTGTGGCCGAGCATGTCGCTGAATTGACGCGTTGACTTTGCCTTGCGATTTCGGTTGCATTGTGTGCTAGACTCTTTGCCATACCTTCAACCGCCTTAGTTTTTCAAAAGGAGATCAGCGATGCCGGATATAGAAATTCCGTGTGTGCAATGTAAGGAGATCTTTCTGTTCACGGAAAAGGAACAGGAGATGTTCTATCAACGCAACATGATGGCGCCGCAGCGCTGTGCCAAATGCCGATCGAAGAAAGCGGGCGTCAGCGAGGATGCTCCCAAGCGTTTCGACATAGTCTGCGATAACTGCGGGAAGCACGACCAGGTCCCGTTCCATCCCAAAGTCGGCCGGGCCGTGCTCTGCCGTGAGTGTCACTCCGCGAGCCAGTCGCGTATGCACCGCGCCTGACAGTCCATTGAGGCAGCGACCCCGACGTCCGAAAGGTGGTTCGCTGTACCACCGTACTGGTCGACCCTCATCCCCACCTTACCGGCTTAAAGCGCATATTCAGACCAAGATTTACCGATCTCGGCGCCCCGGGCGGATATTCGTATTGCTGTCGGCGCTATTTAAAGACCGAAAGTTTTTTTGAAAATAGAACGCGTTTTTACTACAGATTGAGAATAAGTGCCGATGCAAACTGCTGTCGGGCCGATCAGCGGTTTTAGACTGTTTGCCGGCGACCGTTTATTCTTTTAGGACGATGCAGTCGCTGAGGTACGGACAATTGATCAGGCAGAACCGGAATTTCCGCAATCTGCTCGCCGGTCAGGTGATATCTGAGCTGGGAAACTGGTTCAACTTTATCGCTGGGTTGGGATTGGTGCGACTGGTCAGCGATGCTTCGCCCACAGCGGCCGGCGTCTTTTTTCTCTGCCGGCTGGCGCCGTTCGCGTTTGCTTCGCCGATCGCCGGCACATTTGTGGACCGGTTCTCTCGTAGACAGGTGATGATCGCATCGGATCTGACGAGAGCTGTCGTTGCATTGTCGTTTCTTCTGGTCAGATCAGCGGACGACCTTTGGATAGCCTACACGGCGACGGCCCTCGGTTCGATCCTAGGCGCATTTTTCGAAGGCGCCAAAAACGCGACGACGCCAAATCTGACGGGCAGGGAAGGCTTGCTGGCGGGGACCGCGTTGATGTTTTCGAGCCGTTTCCTGCTGATGGCGATAGGTTCGGCGCTTGGCGGCTGGGCCTCGGCGATCTTTGGTTATCAAGTCGCGTTTGTGATCAACGCCGCCTCCTTCCTCGTCTCGGCCTACTCGGTTTGGATCATTCCCGAGGAAGCCACGCGTGACCGATCGACGGCAGAACGTATGGCCGAACGCAAAAAGCGCGAACCCTTTATGCGGGAGTTGCGCGACGGCCTGCGGTACACGGTCAGAAATCATTTCGCGGCGACGATCCTCATAATGAACGTCATCTGGGCGACGGGTGGCGGCGCGGTAAACATAATCTTCGAGCGGCTCGGCGGCATTTATTTCGCCGCCACCGAGGGATGGAACCCGGATATAGCGGTCGCTATTCTTTGGACGGCGTCAGGTTTTGGCCTGACACTTGGGATGATGATCGCTCATCGGACATCTGCAATGCTGGAGCGTCGCAATTCACACACGGCGTTCATCGGCTGGACGCTGATCGTTCACGGCGTGCTTTTTTCGATCGCCGGCTTTATGCCTACGTTGCTCACGTTCGCGGTCGTCTCGTTCATTTCGCGCGCGATCATTGGCGTCGAATACGCCGTTCAGGAAACGCTATTCCAACGCAGCCTGCCGGACCACATTCGCGGACGAATATCGACGCTCGACCGCGGAGCGGAAATGACGATGTTCGGAATTTCCAGCTATGCTTCGGGGCTCGGGATGGACTTTTTTTCGCCCCAGTTACTGACCGTTCTATCCGGGGCGCTCTCGGCGATGTCCGGAGTGATATGGTTCATCAGGCAGATCAATACGAGGTCTTATCTTGGACCGGAAGTGCAAACTGAGTTTGCGGAGTGAATTTAAGCCGTGATGATGACCGACTTGACGCCGGTGAGCTCCGAAAAATCTTTTGTGTAAATGGCTTCGACGCGGCGAATGCGGCCGATGGTCTCGACAATGTCCTGCGTCGCGATCGAACCGTTTTCCACATGTTCGATCGCCCAGATACCGAGGTGCGATGCGATTCGAAGTGTTTCTTCCAGCAAACTAAGGTATTGAGATTTTGTCTCCGTTGGCATGCCGAGCTTTCCGGTCTGCTCGGCGTCGAACGATTCCCAAAAGTCAGATCCACCGCGCAGCCATTCCTCTCGCCATGCAGCCTGACCCAAAAACGCCTGGCTATGCCTGCTGTGGGGGGCCGGCAGACGCAGAAACATCAGATCGGCGCGGCTCTCAGCCAAAAACTCGTTTGCATTCCGGTTCTGGCAGCTATTATTTTGTCCGTTGTTGAATGGCTCAGGCTGCAGCGTCCATAGCCTGCGAAAAACGTTTGAAAGCGGCTGGCGAAGCTCGCGGGTATCTTCCGTAAATGACAGCACATAATCGCCCGTCGCCATCGCGGTCGAGAGAGCTATAGCCCGGGATATAGGCGACGACAGTCGGTCGACGTTCTTACGGACGTTATCAAACCACCAGGAATCCGTTTCCGAAAACCAGGTCCGCAGCGCGGCGTTCTGCAGCTTATATTTTGGGACGTACGCATCCTCCAGGACGACATTCACATCGTCCGCCGAGAGGTTTTCACCGTTATTCGGGATCGCCGCTTGCGAGCGGGTCCACGCAGATTGCAGCGGATCGTTGGCCTGAACTCGGATGTCCCAGCGCTTCAGATAAGCACCAAGCGCGGGCGTGTGAGTGAACGGCAGCGCGGCCGAGGCAAATTTCAAACGTCTGAGCACGTTAAGCTCGTAAGCCAGCCAGCCTTTTTGCGATGTCCGCGAGGGATGGTTCATTAGTCGATATTGACTGAAATGCTCTGAGTCTCGTCCGGCACGGTCAGGCCCAATAGCGCCTTTGCAACGTTCGGGTCAAACTCGATGCCAGCCCATTCGGCAATGTATTTTCGGGCCTCGTCCGCGCCGAGGGCGACGCGAAACGGCCGCGTGCCGGTAAGAGCTGCATAAGTATCGGCGACGCGCAGGAGGCGTGCGGCAAGCGGTATCTGTTCGCCCTCAAGCCCGTCAGGATATCCAAGACCGTTCCACCATTCGTGATGCCAGCGGACGAGCAACTGCACGCCACGCGGCAAACCGAGCTTTGCGATCTCCTGCTCGCCGATGACCGGATGTCGCTGCATATCAAGCTTTTCATCGGCGCCCAGGATATGGTTTGAGGCGATGTATTCACGCTGCATGACTTCCTCACCGATGTCGTGGAGGTATGCAGCCTGCATAAGGAAAAGCCGGTCGGCTGACGCCAGGTTGAAGCGAGACGCAAGAGCATCGCAGATGGCAGCAATGCGGGCGCCGTGTGGACGAGCGTAACCTTCGAACTCGTCCATCTGAGTCGAACGCTCGATCAATTTTTCATCTGGCCGGATGTTCCCGGCGGCTGCGCTCTGCATATGGGGTTCGGTAAGGGCAAAGCCGGCGGTTCATCCGCTTTGTCGTAAAATTCAGTTTAACTATTTGACCGCGAGGCTGTCGAGAAGGGCACGGGCCTGTTTATTGTCGGGCGAAGCCGCCAGGAGTCGGCTAAGCTCTCCCTCGGCGCGTTTTAGAAGCTTATAGCGAATGAAAAATTCCGCCATCATCAGCCGGAACGAATCATTTTGGGGTTCGATACGGATCGCCGTTGAAAGTTCGTTTTCAGCTTTATGACGCTGACTCTCGTCCGCCGCCAAAGCTTTGCCGTAATAGGCATGATACCGCGCGTTTTGCGGCGCATAGTGAGAGGCACGGGCGAGGTACGGTAAGGCTTCCTCGGGATTGCCGTTAAGCTGGAGGTCGAAACCGCGCTCGAAATCCTTTGCCGCCTGGTCTTCTTGACGACTTAGTTCGCCGTCAGAGGCT
>DASXPW010000011.1:0-7865 GCA_036493385.1 Pyrinomonadaceae bacterium | reverse complement strand
TTAACGTCTATCGGGGTCTTATCTCCGGAGGTCTGAAACATTTGAAGAAACGGTGGCCGGAGCCGCAAAAAGTTTCGGCTGGGCCGTCGCGCCCACGCTGGATGCGGCAGCGGACTACGGCCGCATTATTGATGTATGTCGACCTTATTCGACTTGACGACCTTGCCTTCGCGGCGGTCGACGAAGTCCACGTAGATCTTGGTTGGCTGGACGGCGTCGGCCGGCACGTTGAATTTAAGCATTGAGAGCTCCGCGTTAGAACGAATAGCGCACCAGCCGTAGTAACGCCTTCCGCCGTCGAAGTAGATATTGATCCAGGTGCGCGACGAGTTTGCGTTCAGCCCGCACGCGGGCAGGTCCGGCGACTCGAAAAAGAGCTCGTCGGAAAACTCGGAGCGATTTGTTATTTCGATCGTGTATCTCATGTATTGACGACTATTGTCGGTAACGTCTTCGGCACGAACGAAACTGAGCTTTGGTTTTGGCATGTCCTGTCCAGCGATAACTATGGCTGATACCGTTAGGATAAAGATGGCCGCCAGTGAGTTTCTTTTGCTCATGATCATCATCCGCTAAGAAGCTGCTTTTTTATATGGCGGAAAATTATAGCAGATCGCCGGCAAGTGCCACGCGCTCCGACGTCCGCCCCTCCTTCGTAAGGAGGGGAGCGTTTGAAAGAATAAAGAAACCACATGGAAATCTAATATTTGCGTTTGAGCCAGTCGTCGGGGACCGGGATGATGCAGATATTCATTGAGCGGCCGTCGGCGGAGAGCATGGCGGATTCGATCTCGATGCGTGTGCCGTCGGAGCTGAATGTCGGGTGCGGATGGTCGGCCGCCGTTGGTTTGTGGCCGGTCGAGAGCATGATCATCTCACGCGTATGCCGGTCGATCAGATAAATGCTCCGTGAAAAATCATCGCCGACCGCCCAGCGGCCGTCGGACGAGCCGTTGACATGCCAGAGGCCGCTGCCGCTCGGCGTCTGTCCGACGATCAGCATCTCGCGCGTTCGCAAGTTTACTATGCCGAGGCCGGTCGGTTTTTCACGCGTGCCTGCCGGGCCCCACTCTGCTTCCTGTCCCGGATTTGCGCCTGAGACGGGCGTTCCGGCAGCCACTTCTCCCGTGCTGCCGGGAATTTTCCGGTGGCCCATGATCGCGATGGCGACTTCATCTTTCGTGATGATCGCTTCGTGCGTCACCCACTCGTACTCGCTCTCGGGATAGAGCGGGCGGAGGCCGCTGCCGTCGGACAACACGGTCCACGTTCGCTGCGGCGATTTGCCGCCCGTCTCCCAGCAAAAGACGATCTCGCTCGGCACCCATGGGTTGGCCTGGATATGGCCGATCTGAAAACCGACGGAGACTACATATTTGATCGCGCCGGTGTGAATGTTCATCGCGGCGATACCGGACGGGCCGGCTCCCATGTTGCGCGGGCCGAAGTTTTTTTCGATCTTGGCGTCGGCGGCAAGATGCTTGACGGCAGCTTCGCGGCCGACACGAAAATAAACCCATTCCTCATCGCCGTCGAGCGCCATGTCACCACCGGCGCCGAGTTCGGGCGGCGTGGTTCCGCAGATGCGCTGATATGCGTCGGCCGACTTTAGCGTGCCCGCGGCGCTGTCGGCGAAGAGTTTGCCAAGATCGACCTCGACGACCTGCATCGAAATCCCTGGGCCCTGTACAGGTCCGCGTGTGGGGCGCGTGCCGGGCGGAAATCGAAGGAAATAGAGCTTCATCGACTTCCGCGCGACATTGAGCATTCCGGTATAGCCGCCCTCGGTGACCTGGACGATGTCGCCCGACTTTTCATTCACGGCCATTGCCTCGCCGCGGACACGATTTGAACGGAAGATGACCCATTGACCATCGGACGTCCATTGATTATGCGTCTGATAGATCTTTGAATCGCCCGCCGGTGTGCTGGTCAAAAAGGTGAGCATCGTGCCCGTAACCGGATCTTTCACGATCTTTTTTTCGGACGGGAAACGGCGACCGATCTGGGCGTTTGCAGTCAGCGTGAGTAAAAAAGCGATAGTTGCGACGCTAAATAGCTTCATATTTTTACCCTTGATAAACAAAATCGCACGCTTCTTAACGGCCCATTTCCGCCCGTGATCGGTTGCGATGCCCTTACTGCGTGCGGGCTTCTGCCACGGCGATAGTGACGGTGCTGCTTTTCAAACCTTCGGTAGAGGCTGTGACGGTAATTTTGCCTGACGCTTTGTCCGTTTTGATATACGCGACGCAGCGGCCCTGAGAGGCTTTGCGTTGATGCGCTTGAAACGGGTCGTGGTCGGTATTGTCGGCGCTGTCGACTGCGGCGATGAATCCGGCCCCTTTGGCGTCAAAGCTGATCACGTTTTCGGCATCCGGCACGGGAACGCCGTTGGCATCGACGACGGTTGCGATTACGAAGACGACGTCGTTCCAATCGTTTGTAATTTTCGATTTGTCGACGGACAACAGGATCTTCGTGGGCGGCCCTGCGGTTTTAAGTTCAAACGACGGCGGAGTGTTGACGCCGCCTGGGGCAGCGTTGCGGACAGGAGTGTCCGCGTTCCGACACGTGGCCTTGATCGTGCCCGGCTCGAATGTGACCATCCAGTTGCGCGGACTGTCATTCGCCGGTTTTGATTTTGTGCCCAGCGACCTTCCGTTCAGAAAAAGCTCGACGTCGTCGCAGTTACTGTAAATCTCGACGTTTTCCTGATGAGGGCCGAGATCTTTTGGTGTCCAATCGCCGAAGACAACTTGTGTCCGTTTCTGCTCATTCGGATCGTAGCCAGGGTCGGTCGGCGCGGCCTTGTTTGGAGCAGTGCGGCGGGCAAGATAGACCATCGGCTCATCGCTCCACCAGCTCTGGCGCTGCCACGCAAGCGGGCGTTTGTGCGCAGTGCGGTCGAGCATGCCGTAACTAAATCCGTAATTTGGCCATGATCTCGCCTCGCCCAGATAATCGACGCCGGCCCAAATGAACTGTCCCGAATATTCCGGGTGATCGCGCATCGCAAGCCACTGGTCGAGACTCGAACGGTCGTTCTCGGTACCGATTATTTTGCGTGTCGGTTTTTGTTTCCATGCAGCGATGATCTCTTTTTCGCGATAGTTTTGCCCGACGACATCGAGGATGTCGGCGAGCCCATTATTGTAGTCATTCGCTCCCTCGATGTTTGGTCGAAACAGCGCCTGAGTGACAGGCCGGGTTGGGTCGTTTTCGTGAAATGTATCAACGAGACCACGAAGCGTCGCCTTGGCCTTTTCCTGATCGGCGTGATTGTCGCGGATCTCGTTTCCGGCGCTGTAGATGATCACGCTGGGATGATTGCGGTCGCGGCGGACCGTGTCGCGGACGTCCGTTTTTGACCACTCATTAAAATAAAGGTGATAGTCGTATGGGTTCTTTGCGAGTGTCCACTGGTCAAACAACTCGTCCATCACAACGAAACCCATCCGATCGGCAAGATCGAGAAAATCGCCCGCCGGGTTATGCGCATTGCGAATTGCATTAACGCCTAACTTTCTTAATTCCGTCAATCGCCTTTCCCAAACCGCCAACGGCACGGCCGCTCCAAATGCGCTGCCGTCGTGATGCAGGCACACTCCCTTGATCTTGATGTTGCGCCCATTTATCCAAAAGCCGGTTGCCGGCTCGAAATGAACTTCGCGAATGCCGAAGGGGAGGTTCTGTTCGTCAACCACCTTACCGCCGACGCGGACGCGAACGATCGCTTTGTAAAGAATCCCTTTTCCGATGTCCCAAAGTTGCGGGTTCGTTACGCCGAACTTGGATCTGGCGTCGAATGTCTGCCCTGCACCGACGGGCGCCGACGGAGTTCGTCCGGACCCTGCGATCTTGCCTTGCGGGTCGAGAACGGTTACCTCTAACGACGCAGGTTGTGACGTGCTCCCCTGGTTGACTATCTGAGCCGCAATATTGATGGTCGCGGAGCCTTTATCGATCTGCGGTGTCGTTATGAACGTACTCCAGTTGACGAAATGAACCGGATCGGTTGTAACCAATTTGACGTGCCGATAAATCCCCGCTCCGGTGTACCACCGTGACGCAGGCTGACCTGAATTGTCGGCGCGAACCGCGATAACATTGTCACCGCCGAGATCAAGATGGCCGGTCAATTCGTACTGAAAGCTGACGTAGCCGTAGGGCCGTTTCCCAAGATGAACGCCATTTATCCAGACGTCGCTGTTCGCCATGACGCCGTCAAAATCAATAAAAACGCGACGATTCGATTCGTCTTTCGCGACGGTAAAATGCTTTCTATACCAGCCCACGCCCGCAGGCAAAAAGCCGCCCGCTCCGCCGGTCGGGTTGTCCTTACTGAATGGCCCTTCGATGCTCCAGTCATGCGGGACGTTCAATTTTCGCCACGCCGAATCGTTAAAGATTGCGTTCTCGGCTCCCGCGGCATCGCCTTTGTAAAAGAGCCAATTCGCGTCGAATGAGGTCGTCGCGCGTGCCTGGGCTAAAGACGGAGCGTACGCTGCGGCAAAGGATATGACTAGCGCGATCGAGGCAACCGCCGATCTGACTATTGCTTTGGAAGTGGAGTTAGACTTGTGATCCATCTGAGTAGATTTGCTCGATCAATATCGATACTTGTCGTCCCGCTGCGCCATCGACAGTAGGGTCGCGGCCGGTGAGCACGGCGTTCGCAAAATCTGCGATCAGCGGTGCGTGAAAGTTTGCGTCGGGAGAATGCGATTCTGTTCTTTCGTGATCGCCGAATCTGACGACCATGTCACCGGCGTTAAGCGCCGGAATATGGAGGGAGCCTCTCGTACCGAAAATATCGAGCGTATCCTGTGGCTCAGTCGCGGCGTGGGTCACGGTCAGGGCGGCGGCGGCCCCGTTTTCGAATTGGAGCAAAGCGATGGCGGTGTCTTCGACTTCGCGGTTGAGAATGTCGCCAGAGACGAGACTGCGAACAAGCCGCACCGGGCCGAAGAGGTTCACCAAAACCTCGATGCGATGGCAGCCAAAATCGATCATCGGACCGCCGCCGCTTTTCTGCTTTTCGAGAAGCCAGTGCCGCGGATCATTCGCTGGCGGATCGAAATTTTCAAACACGTTGATCTGGGCGACAACGACTTTGCCGATCTCGCCGTCGGCAATTATTTGCTTGGCACGCGCGATCACCGGAAAGAATCTCCGATAATATGCGACGCCGAGCTTCGCGTTATTTTTTTGACAGGCAGCGATCATCTCATCGCACTCTGCGACGGTCAGAGCCATCGGTTTCTCGCACAAAACGTGCTTTCCGGCCGATGCGGCGGCGATCGCCAGCTGAGCATGCATATAGACCGGCGTGGCAATGTACACTGCATCGATCTCATCGTTCGCGATCTGCTGACGCCAATCGGCATACCACTTACGGGCCCCGAATGCTTTCGCAAATTGTTCGGCGAGATCCGCGTGCGAACGGCTGACTGAGACAAGCTCGCAATTTGGAAGATCTCGCAAGGCGGGAACGACGCGCTTTCGGGCGATATCACCCGCACCGATCAATCCCCATCGTACGCATGCCATATACTAAAACTGCTTTTGCTCGACCCGCACGAGTTTTGTATCAGCCAAATTTCTGCTTTGTGAAACCGCAAAATTTAGAACATTGTTCAGGCTAAACATCTTTGCCGCATCCGAAAGCCCGGCGTTCGTGCGGAAAAATTCGATGTCCTTTGCATCGTTAAGGACGAACGCCGGTCGAGCGTCGGGTGCGTCGTATGAGACCTCAACATTGTCGAGCGTGATTCCACGCGCATGACGGATATAAAATGCCGACGACGGCGTTATGCCGAACATGCTAGGCTCGGGATAGCTGTTTTCGTTTTCCGGGATCGCGCGTTGAGCGTCGGCGATCGTTCCACCGCCTTTATATTGAAGTCGAATGTTCGACAGTCGCACGTCCTCAACATCGTGTCCCTTCAAACCGGCGATGATCGCCGAATATTTCTGACTGATCCCAGAAGCAACAACATTGCTGATATTCACGCGATGGATCGCTCCGATCGGCGTGCCTTGAGGTGCTCGCTGACGTGCCCCCAGCCGGATAAAGATCGGCGATGTCGTAACGTCGCGCATCGTTAGATTTGAGATCGAAACATCTTCGATAGTGCCGCCGTCGACGGTCTCGAGCGCAAGACCGCGACAGTGATTAAAAGTGACATTCGAGATCACGATGTTCTTAAACCCGCCGTTGGATTCGGTTCCGAGTTTAACGCGGCCAGTGGGCCTGTCTTTATCGGGAGCCGCTTCGAGAGTCGTTTTGTATGTTCCATCGAGGAATGACCCGATATCGAAGGCCGAAACCTGAGAGTTTGTGATGGTGACGTTTTCAGTCGCTCGGTTAAACCCGAGAGCATACGAGCTTTTTAGAACGATCGCATCGTCATAAGGTGAATTTACGAATGTGTTTGATATCGTCACATTTCGACAAGCATCAATGTCGAGTCCGTCGCGGTTTGTGTCGATCCGCAGGTTGTCGATCGTTAAATTGTCGACGCCCGTTGCCAGCAATGCGAAATGTCCGCCTTGAAAGATCGTGAAGTCTTTAAGCGTGACATTGCGAGAAAGTTTAAGTGCGATCGCCTTATTACCCTGGCCGTCCATTTCTTTGACGTCGGACGTTTCACCCAACGGTGACGCCGCGTTCTTGCTGCCACCGCCTAGGCTCGCTGGCGTCTCTCCGGCAGTTCGAGGTTTTCTAGGCCCTGGACTGCGGCGGGTCAATCCGTGTCCATCAATTTTCCCTTGTCCGACGATCGCGACATTCTCGACGCCGATGCCCCAAAACAGGCTGTTTTTCCAATGGGTGTGTCCGAAATCCTGATATGCGTCGAACTCGTTCGGCTCAGGAAGATCGTAGCTGCCGTGGTCGGTCTTCGGATCGGCTGCGATAACCGTCGCGCCGTTGTCGAGAAATATCGTGATGTTGCTTTTAAGTCGGATCGAGAAACAGAGATAGCGCCCGGCCGGCAGATAAACGGTTCCACCGCCCTTTGCAGCGGCCGCGTCGATAGCGCGATTTACCGCATCAGTATCAAGCGCCTTTCCGTCGCCTTTCGCGCCAAAATCCACGACGTTGAAGAAGCCGGCGCTATCGACGGTTCGCTTTGATTCGACTGCGGCCGCAGTATTGACAACGACGGCGGACGAAAGGAACGCAATGAGAATGAAAAACGCGGTTATTGTTTTCATGTCTTCGATCTCGAGGTCCTAGCCTATTTTCGTGTAACGACGGGTTCTTCCACACTCTTGCTGTTTGTTATGTTCACGGGAGCGCCATCAGCGGTCTCGAGGCGGACATTTTCCATTTTCCAGTCGGAGGCATATTCGATCGAACCGGCCGAGTTTCCTTCGGCTGTGATGTTCGCAAACGTCACGTTAACGATCGGCTTTTCTGCGAGACCCGTCGCCGTAAAGATCTTGCTCGCGCCTGTTACCGCTGCGTCCTCGATCCTAATATCGCGGAAGTCGCAAAATCCTCGCTCCGCCGGCACCACAGGCGTACTCAGAACTGTCCAGTAAGTGGGGACGTTCTTCATGCCGGCGGGTATAGTGGCGTAGCTGTAGCTCGGATTCCAATTCAGGGTAAAGGTAAACGGCAGCGGGACATTTTCGAGTTTCAACCCGCGAACCAAAACATCGCGCACATAGCCACCACGAGTTTTCGCTGACTTAAACCTGATGCCTTCTTTTGTGCCGATGCCTTGATTGTTAAGCGCGACGACATGACGAATTCCTCCTGACGTCTCACTTCCAAATGAAACAACGCCGCCGCCGCGACGGATGAGATTGTCACGAATTACGACGTATTAGGTCGGTCGGTCGACACGCAGTCC
>DASXPW010000010.1:0-9679 GCA_036493385.1 Pyrinomonadaceae bacterium | reverse complement strand
CGATCGCGCGGCACTTTTCATTCTTCGGGTCCTTCACGGAGACTGAACAGGAGGCCGTTTTCGGTTCATCGATCGTCCCGCACATTAAAACCGATCTGTTTGCCGCGCAGCGCCGCTGGGCGGAAAATTGCAAGTTCGATTCCGATGTCAATAGCAATAACATTGTCGAGACAATGCAGTTTCTCGACATGAAGCTCTATCTCGCCGAAGACATACTCACAAAGGTCGACCGCGCCAGCATGGCCGTTTCGCTTGAGGTCCGCTCGCCTTACCTCGACCGCCGCGTCGCGGAATTTGCCGCCGGGCTGCCGCGTAACTACAAGCTCAAATGCGACTCGATAAAGTTTGCGCTCGGCAAGACCGGCAAATACATTCTAAAGCGAACGGCCAAATCGCTCCTTCCCAGCCAAATAATTCACAGAAAAAAGCGAGGCTTTATGATCCCCGGTGCCGCCTGGATAAACGGCGACTTGCGCCCGCTCGTTAACGACCTGCTCTCCTCAGAGCGGATTCGACGCCGTGGCGTCTTTGATCCGTCGTATGTTCAACGGCTCATCGACGAGCATCGAGTCGGAAGAGCGAATCACGCCAAAAAGATCTGGTCGCTGATGATGTTTGAGCTATGGCACGAAAACTGGTTCAGCCGTCGACAGACCGAATCGGAGTCGACAGAGGAGATCAAGGTCGCGGCCTAGCGGATTTGTCTCATCGATCAGACTCGTTCTCGCTACGCTGCAAACGCTCTGACATTCGGCCGCCGGATCACCGCTTCTGAAAACCGTTCCATTTCCTCAAGCTGCGGGCTGCATTGTAAGAGCAGCAGGTCAACGCCGGCCTCTTCAAATTCCGCGACGCGTTCGGCGACCTGATCGGGCGTGCCGGTCAACCCTGATCGCAACCCGCGATTTGAGACGGAATAATCCTCGAGCGAAACCTGCTGTTCGAGCTTTGTGTTCGCAAGCCAGTCCTGATAGTTGCCGTAACCGGCGGCCGACTGTTTTACATCGGTGATCCGCTCGATCTCTTTTTTGACCTCAGCGTCAGAGTTGCGAACTATCGTGTAACCCGCCACGCCAAAGATCATTGGCGGAAGATTCGCTACCTCCCGGCGGCGTTTCATATCATCGATCTTTTCTTTGACGCGGGCCGGCTCGTCGCCGTGCATGACGTAGGCATCGCATTGTGTCGAGATGACCTGTTTGGCGCGTTCCGACTCGCCGCCGGCGTAGATGACCGGTTTGCGACGCGGCTTTGGCTGTAAGACGGCATCCTCGACCTTGTAATACTTTCCCTCGAATGAAAAATGATCTTCGCGCCAGAGTCGGTCGATGATCTCGAGCCACTCGGACGTTCGAGCATAACGGTCGTCGTGCTCGTCAAAGAGCACACCGAACTTTTTCGCCTCGCCCGACCACCATGCCGAGACGACATTTAGCGAAAGCCGCCCGCCGCCGAGCCGCTCGATGTTGGCAGCCTGTTTGGCGAGCAGCGCCGGGTTGTGAAACGTTGGACGGACGGCGACCATCAGCTCGAGCGTGTTTGTCACAGCCGTCAACGCCGCCGCCGTCGACCAAGCGTCGAGCGAAGGCGCATCGACGCCTTTGATGTCGTTAAGGTTCAACTCGGCGATCAACGAAAGGTCATAGCCGATCTCCTCGGACCGACGCGCGAGGCGTTTGACATAGTCAAAGGTCGCTTCCATATTCTCGTCCTCGATATTTCTCAGCCAGCCGCCGAAGACAGGCATCCAGTATCCGTATCGCATCTCTCTATCTCCTTTTCCAGAAAATCTACCAGTCGCGCGTGCGGGTCAAAACCAACCAGGTTGACCGCGTCCGCAACAAAATTTGAAAGTGCATTGATGTCGTAAAAGAGCACGTCACCCGATCGCTCATCGAGCATGTACTCGACTCCGCCGACGTCGATATTTGCTTCGCGGACAATGCGCTCGACGGTCTCGATAATTTCCGCTGGCGGCGTAAACGCCTCGATGCGCAAGCCGGTCTTCGGCGCGTCTGCAATGCAGATCTCACCGATCGCCGAGACGCCATTCGTCGCCTCGACCTGGCAGATCTCGGCCGGGCAGAGATTGAAATTCTCGCCCTGCGGATAGACCTTGATCGCATACAGAAATTTGCCGCAGAGCGTTTCGACCCTGTTGATATGACCGCCGAGCTTTGGCACAAATTCCTGCACGAGTGCCGTTGAGTCGAGGCCAAGATCGATCAGGTTTTCTTTGACGGCGGCGGCAAGCGCATCGGGCGTGTCGAATTTGATAATCCCGGCACCGCGGCCGCCGATGTTGGGCTTAACAACGACTGGAAAGCTCAGCCCCTTCGCAGCCTCGACGATCGCATCAAGTGAATTGACCACTCTCGTTTTTGGGAATTTAAGCCCGAGCCGCGCGAACAGCGATATCTGCAAAACCTTGGAGATCTCGATCTCAAATGCCTCGTGTCCGTTGACGACACGCAAGCCCTGCCGCTCAAGATCTGCCAAAAATCCACGTGTATACAGAACCGCATTTCCATGCCCGCGCAGATAGGCCGACGCGCTCATTCGATTAAAAAACACCGAATACTCTTCGCCGTGATCCATCGCCGGGTCGAAAAAATGCCGCGCGGCATCAAGCTTTTCATACTCGACACCTCGCCGATCAAGCTCGGCGAACAGCGGCCGAAACCAATCCGGGTGTTCGTAATAGATCGCCAATTTTTTATTGCCCATAATTTCTCCCTAAAAAACTAAAAAGACCGCCCATTTGAGCGGTCTTTATAAACTTATTGATCTGTTTCGACTTTGCTTAGGGACAGCCGGACCGCACGTCATATCCCAGTCGACAGATCGACATCTGACACATACACATATATGCGTAGAGAAACGTTGCGGTTTTTTGAACAGTCGAATTCACTTCGTGGTTAAAACTTTAATGCTTCCACCGGTCATCGTCAAGCGCCAAGTTCGGAATGGTTCCTCAATCAGGAATTAGCCATTGCTGCGGTTTTTTTCGTATGCTTCGTGTATTTCGTGGTTGCCTTCTTCCGATTTGGAAACCAGACACCACGAAATCCCCAAAAAAGCACGAATCAACACGAAAGCGATTTGACCTTTGCGTCCTTCGCGAGCTTTGCGTGAAACTTCTATTTTTCTCACGCAAAGACCGCCAAGATAGCAAAGAAGACGCAAAGCATACGATATTTGCGGGCTCGCTGCCGAACAAATCGCTAGACACTCGAAAGTTCGCGGTTTATACTTCCGCCATACAATCTCAACGATCCCGGGAGGCTCTTATGTTACGGATTCTGATCGGTTTAGCGGCGGTTTGGGTGTTTGCCGGCGGTTTCCATACGGTGACGACTTCCGCATGCGCGAGAGATGGCGCCGAGCAGCGGGAATGTAAACCCTGCAAACGCCCCGACGGAACGCTCAATCATGCCCCGAATGTGACCGATCTGGTGCTCGACCAAAACCAGATAAGGCTTCCGGATCCGGTGCCGGGTCAGCCGGCGGACAGTTTGCCTGCCGTGCTGATAAATGTCGCGGCGAACGCCGTCGACGCCGAAAACGACGTGCTCGATTATTCCTACGTGGTGTCGGCCGGCCACATTGTCGGCTCAGGTTCGGCGGTCGAGTGGGACCTCAGCGGAGTCGGACCCGGCAACTACACCATCACGGCAAAGGTCGACGATAGCTGCGGCGTCTGCGGCGCGACGAAAACGAAATTAGTCAGACTGATCGGTAAGACACCACTCATAGCGACGCCCGCGGTCGCAGCGGCACCCGCGACGCCTGCGGCGAGATCCGTTTCGATCCGTCCGACCGAGCCGACACAGGCGTTGACAAAAACAACGTCGATGGTCGCGAGTACGTCGGCACAGGCCCCGAAGATCACCTGCTCATGCCCAAAGATCTCGATCGCCGACCCCGAAAAAGAGGGCTCGGACCTGATCTTTACGACGAACATCGACGGCCTGTTCAGCAATCAGCTCTCGTTTATCTGGACCGTCATCGGCGGAAAAGTAGTTTCGCAAGACAAACGAACGATCCGCATCAACCCCGGCAACGTCGCCGTCGGCGGATCAGTTAACGTTGTAGTCAACGGCCTCGAGCCAAGATGCAGCTGCCCAAATCAGGTGCAGAAGACGTTTTGATCGGAGATGCCGGGACCAACGATCTACACCATCGGCCATGGCCGGCATGCGTTTGCGGATTTTCTTGCGCTGCTGCAAAAGCACAATATCAAGTTTCTCGTTGATGTGCGGAGTGTCGCGCGGTCGCGGTGGCCGCAGTTTAACAGGCTGGTTTTGGCCGAGTTGTTGAACGAGAACGGTATCGGGTACGAGCATCTGCCTGAGACCGGCGGCAAGGTAAAGCGAAAGCCCGAGGAATTGACGGCCGGAATCGAGCGAATAATGGAGATCGCCTCTGAGCTGCCGACGGCGATCATGTGCAGTGAATCGCGGCCTCTAACTCAACACAAAACACCTCGCGCAAACTGTCACCGCGTCGGCATGCTGGCGCCGCGGCTGAAAGCCCTCGGCGCTCGGGTCATTCACATGCTTCCAAATGGCGAGACTCTCGAATTTGACGAGTCGACCGCGCCGTCGCTGTGGTAGCGCAATTTGTTCCCCGGGAGCGTAGGCATCCCTGCCTGCATGAGCCGAAAGCGAAAACCGGAGTCAATCGGATATCAACTCATGGTCGAGGTCATTACGTTGCCGAAGCGGCAAACGTGGCAGGCAGGGATGCCTGCGCTCCCGGCAGAACGTTCTCTTGGGAAATTGTTATCATTGTTGGTCTGCGTATGCGAGTTGTGACCGAAAGCAATCTGCCGCGGATCGCGCGAAGGCTGGCGAAAGAGGACGAGCATCTCGAACGAGTGCTCAAGCTCTACGGTCCGCCGCCACTATGGGCGCGTAAGCCGGGGTTCGCGACGCTATTGCAGATCATTTTGGAGCAGCAGGTGTCACTGGCCGCTGCGAAGGCATGCTATGACAAACTCGCCAAGCGCGTTGCGAGCGTTACGCCCGAAAGGCTGCTGGCAAGCACCGACGCCGAGCTTAAACGGGACGGATTCAGCCGGCAGAAAACGGCATACGCGCGGCATTTGGCAGAGGCGATCCTGGAGAAACGCATCGATCTCGATCGCCTCGACCAGCTTAAGGACGCGCAAGCCAAACAGGAGCTCATCAAGCTAAAGGGCGTCGGCGAATGGACCTCGGATATCTATCTGCTGATGGCGCTTTGCCGGTCCGACGTGATGCCAAAGGGCGACATCGCTCTCCACACCGCCTGGCATAAACTAAGCGGTGAGCCAAAGCCTCATGCTGACGGCTTTTTAGAGATCGCGACCCGATGGCGGCCGTATCGTTCGGTTGCGGCGAGGCTGTTGTGGCATTTCTATCTAAGTGAAAGAGCAGTACGACCGACTGTTAGTCTGTCGGCAACAGGCTAACAGCCTGTTGTACAATGTTCGGCGATGAAGATCCTCGACGTCGGCTGCGGCGTGAATAAATATCCCGGTGCCATCGGTCTCGACAACAATCCTCGCACGGCCGCCGACGTCGTCCACGATCTCGGGGACCTGCCCTATCCTTTTCCCGACGACGAATTCGACCTGATCGTCGCAAGTCACGTCATCGAGCACGTTCCTGATGTGATGGCATTTGTGACAGAGCTTTACCGCATCGCACGGCCCGGTGGCCGCGTCCGCATCGTGACGCCGCACTATACAAACCCTGACTGGCCAAACGACCCGACGCACCGGAACCATTTAAATTCGTTTTCGTTTGATACATTCGTGCCGGGCCGCGAGGTTTTCGATTTCTATACGGACGTCAAGCTAAAACCGGTGCGGAGGCATGTCTCGCTTGCAAATCTATGGCGGGCGTTCGGCCTTGAATTGCTGGTAAATGCTGACGAACGCTTTGCCGGAATGCGCTTTTTCCGCAAGTTTTGGGAGCATTATCTGAACTCGGTCGTCCGCGGCAAGGAGCTGCAGTTTGAATTTGAAGTGATCAAAGGCGACGCATCGGAAACCAGCGGTTAACATTTGAGTACGATCTAACATCTAATTCGGTACGCCGGCTTGTCTCTTAATGAGCAAACCAATTGGCTATGCGCTTTCATCTGTTAGGTTTAGGTTTCTGCGAGAGGTTAAATAAATGAATTCACGAGTTTTGTCCGCCGTAACGCTGCTGCTTCTGCTTTTGAACGCTACTGGGCTAACGTTCGCCGTCCCCAATGAGAACGCGCGGCGGGCCCAGACGGATCCGCTGCTGCGGCTGCTGCCCGATTCGGACGCGGTCGCGCTGATCGATTCGCGGCGGTTTTTTGACACGGCGCTCCCGAGCATCCTGGCGACAAAGCCGGCCATGCTGGCGGATATCAATGCCAAGCTCGACGAGATACAGCAAAAGACGAGCATTGACCTTCGCAAATTCGACCGGCTTGCCGTGGGCCTCAAACTAAATAAGACGGCAGACAATAGCTTCGACTGCGACCCGGTCGTACTGGCCCGCGGGACATACAATTCCGGTGCATTGGTCGGAATCGCAAAGCTAGCCAGCAAAGGAACCTATCGCGAAGAAAAACTCGGCGAGCACACCTTGTATATCTTTTCGGTCAAGGATGTCGCCGCCAAAAATGCGGCCTCAACCGCGTCCGGCATAACCGGCACGATCGACAGCACCATCGATAAGCTAACCGGTGAGATCGCGATAACAGGTCTCGACGCAAACACGCTCGCCATCGGCACGGTCGCCCGCGTCCGCGAAACGATCGAGGGCCAGAGCCGCGTGGCGTCGGACGTTCTGGGTGTCATGTCGCCTTATGATCGCGCGATCGTAAGTTTTGGTGCTCGTACACCAGAGGGCATGGCCCGGTTTCTTCCGATGGATAATGACGAGCTCGGAAAGACGCTCGGAGCGATCCGCTTTCTGGCAGGCGGGCTCGACATGAACGCCGGTGCGGCCAATCTACAAGTGCTTGCGCGAGCCGCTTCTGCGGATGACGCGCAGGGTGTTTTTGACACTGCACAGGGTGCTCAACAGCTCGGTATGGCGCTTCTTGGAAGCTCGAAGAATGCAAACAACAGGGTGCTGGCGCGGCTCGTCCAGAATGCGAAACTCGCGCGTTCTGGAAACGATGTAACGGTTTCACTCTCGATACCGCAGAGCGATATAAACGCGCTGATGGCGATGTTGAAGTAATAGTTCAGAGTTCAAGCTTCAGCTTGCGTTCTGGTTTTACAAGCTAAAGCTTGAACTCAAAACAATTTTCATCGGCGTCGCCTGAATCCCGGGTTTCTTTCCCTTGTGAATTGCTCTACGTCGCGATTGAATCTCCCTTCTTCATCCAACAGCGGATACAACTGCAGGTCCCGTGACAAATATGCAGCCCGGAGCTCAACCGGTCTCGGGCCTGCCTTTACGACGCGAACACGCGAGCCGCGAACTTCTTCGATCCATTTTGCAAACTCTTCGGCCTTGCCGACCGTCGCCGAAAGCAAGAGCAGTCTGATCCGCGGCGGCGTCAGGATGATGGTTTCTTCCCAGACGTGCCCGCGGTCCTCGTCAGCGAGATAATGAGCCTCGTCGATGATCACAAAATCGGTCCCGACCTGTTCGCCGGAACGCATCGCGTCAAAGACCTGGTTTCGATAGATCTCCGTCGTGCCGACTATGAGGGGCGCGTCCGCGTTCTCTTTCCGGTCGCCGGTCAGAATGCCGACGTTTTCCGCGCCGAATTCGAGGCCGAACTCAGCGTATTTAGAATTCGTAAGTGCCTTGAGCGGCGTCGAATACCACGCACGCTTGCGCTGGCCGAGCAGGCGGCGGATCTCTTCGCGGGCGATCCAGGTTTTCCCGCTGCCCGTGGGGGCGGTGACGAGAACGTCTTCGTGCTCGATCGCGGTAAGGGCCTCGAGTTGAAACGGATCAGGCGTGAAAGGTTGCTGGTCCGGCACGCCGATTCCCGAGAGCAAGGTCTCGACCGATTCAAGTTGGCGCAGCGTCTGCCGCTGCTCGGGCGGCGAGACTGCAAAACGCTTAGGGCTGTCTCGTTCTCGATCGGGACGATCGTTTCGCCCCTTTTGCGGCCGTTTGCCACGGCGATCGCCACCTCGGTTTCGTCGCATTTAGGTACATCTTATGCGGGCTGAGGCGGTAAGTAAATTATTTTCAATGCTTGAGTCCGGGTGTTAGAATATTCGTTTATGTCCGCAACTTATGCGCGGGCATAAGCGTCTAAACCTGAGCAAGTTTTTTCGATACTTAGATTTAGGCGAGAAAAGCGTTAGATATGTTCGAGCAGGCTTATTACAACGCACCGGCGGCGCAACCCGTCAGAGAGGGTGATTTTCTCTATGGATACGAGGTCAGAGGCTGGCAGCTCGGCCCGCGGATCTATAAGATCCTCGGTGCGGCCGTTCTGGCTAACCTCTTGATGTTGCTGGTCTTTGCCGAGACACCATTCATGACCGCTCGCGGCTGTGATGGGCCGTTCATCAGCCGCGTCTGCGAAGTGCTCGACACGGTCGAGGTTGCGACCGCGTTGTTCGGCACGCCGCGCGAGTACGTCGACCAGGCCTATAATAAGACCAACCTCGGCGACGCCGATATCACTTTCGTCGACGTCAGCAACGCCGACGCTCCACTCGAATACCCTGCGGGTTATTTCCAGGTCGCGAATCCGGAAGATCAGTTGCCGCCAGCCGATCAGACGTCACTCAATAACGGCTATCTTGCACCGGGAATTCCGGCGACCAATCCGACGCAAAATACGCCGCCGCTGATCAATACACCGCAGGTTCTGCCGACGCCGAACGCGAATGCAGTCGACGAGACCAATCTGCCTAAATCTATCGACGACACGACCGGTTCACCGACGGTCACAGTAAAGAAAGGCCGCGACGGTCGCATCAAGAAGCCAAGCGATACGACGACGGCAACGACGAATAACAACACAAATACGTCGACCGCAAATCCGACGCCCGGGCCGACGCTGCCGCCAAACGTTCCGACCGACCCGAATGCGATCAATTCGCGCCCATTCAAAGACCTCGCAGCAAAGGTTTTAGGAATGCAAGCTGCGAAGACGGTCGATTTGCAAGCGCCACTTCAGTTAAGTGCGACGGCAAAAATCGACAAGGACGGCAAGATCGCCAAAGGCTCGTTCAAATTTATCAAGGTCGTCAGCAGCGATAAGGAACTGGTCGATGTCGCCAAGGATGCCGTTTCGGCATTCAACGACAGCAACCTTTTGACCTACCTGCAACCGATAAGCGGCGAGCGGATCGACTTTTCTCTGCAGCAGGACGATAAAAATATCACCGCCGGGATCCAGTCGGCTCTGGAGCGGGAATCGAAAGCTACAGCGGTCGTGGGACTGCTAAAGCTTGGCATCCAGCAGGTTATTAATAAAAAGCAGGACGAGATCAAGAACCTGCAGACTCAACTGGCCGCGACGAATGATCCGGCCATTGCGGCACAGCTTCAGAATGAGCAGGACGATCTTGCCCTGTTGAACGCGACCACGATCGTCGCCAACGGAAAGACGTTGAGTATTACCTTCACCGCTCCGAAGGACATTCTGCATCAAATGATCCAGCGAAAGCTCGATGAGCAGGCCGCTCAAATGAAAAAGGAAGGCGGTGCCACTTCGGGAACGCCGGAGAACA
>DASXPW010000009.1:0-3514 GCA_036493385.1 Pyrinomonadaceae bacterium | reverse complement strand
CAGGCGGTGATGGAGGGCGTGATGATGCGAACGCCGTCCGCGTACGCGATCGCGTGCCGCAGGTCGGATGGCTCGATCATTCACACGGCCGAGTCGTTGCCGCGCCTGTCTGATAAGTACAAATGGCTGGGCTTACCCGTGCTGCGGGGTGGCGCGACGCTGATACAGTCGATGGCTCTCGGCATAAAGGCGTTGAATTTTTCGGCAAAGGTTTATGAAGAGGACCTCGAGGCAAAGAAAGAGCTTGTTCAGGAACGCTCAACCGCGACCGATGTCGCGCTGGTCGAGGGCACGATGGATGAGAATTTTACAAAAGCCCCGGTAAAGATCGTGATGCCGGAAAAGCCAGCCGCGGAGAAGAACACCGGCCAGTCGGCCGGCGCAGCCGTCTCGATCGTCCTTGCCCTGCTATTTAATGTCTTGCTATTCGTCGCGGCTCCGTTGTTGCTGACAAATTATGGATTTATGGCGCTCGGCTGGGCTGACGCTCCGACGGTCGCCGCTAATGCGACGTGGCTGCAAACGATCAAGGCCTTCCTGTGGGAAGTCAAACCGCACTCGTGGATAGCATTTAACCTCGTTGACGGTTTGGTGCGAACGGCTTTCTTCGTTTTCATGATCTTTACGATGTCGTATCTAAAGGACATCAAGCGTGTTTTCGAATATCACGGTGCCGAGCATAAGACCGTCTTCACCTGGGAGAAATCACTCGATCTGACAGTCGAAAATGCGCATCAGCAGCGCCGACAGCATCCGCGGTGCGGCACATCATTCCTGATGGTCGTTATGATCGTCGCGATCGTTTTGTTCTCGGTAATAAAGTTTGACGCGCTTTGGCTGAACCTTGTCGTTCGCATCGCATTGATGCCGGTCGTCGCGGGCCTGTCCTACGAGATCATCCGCTATGCTGCGAAGAAGGAATCGGGTGCGTTCTTTAAGCTTATGACGCGGCCGGGTCTGTGGCTGCAGAACATTACGACCCAGGAGCCGGACGACTCGCAGCTCGAAGTCGCGATCGCCGCCTTGAATGAGTCGCTAAAACTCGAGCCCGAAACTGCATAAGCGAATCACGCGGATAACGCCAATTGTTTTTCATTCGCGTTCATTAGCGGGCAAAACCATATGTTTGAGAAATTAGCTCAAATCGAAAGGACCTACGAGGAACTAACCGAGCAGATATCTTCGCCTGAGATAGTCTCGGACATGAAGGTGTATGCGAAAACGATGAAGCAGCACCGAGCGCTCAGCGAGATCGTCGAAAAATATCGCGAGGTCAAAAAGATGCGCGAGGCCCTAGAGGGCGCGCGGGAAATGGCCGACCTGGCAGATGACGACGATATGCGTCAGATGGCTGAGGACGAAATACTCGACATCGAATCACGGCTGCCGCAGGCCGAAGAGGACCTTAAGGTTTTGTTGCTTCCCAAGGATCCCAACGACGAAAAGAACGTGATCCTAGAAATACGTGCGGGAACGGGGGGCGACGAGGCAACTCTGTTCGCCGCCGAAGTACTGCGGATGTACGCACGCTACGCCGAACGTCAGCGCTGGAAAATGGAGATCATGGAGGCATCGGATACTGGCGTCGGCGGCATTAAAGAAGCCGTCGCGATGATCGAGGGCGACAATGTCTACTCAAAAATGCGTTATGAGTCGGGCGTTCATCGTGTTCAGCGCGTTCCGCAGACGGAAACAAGCGGACGGATACATACCTCGGCCATAACGGTCGCTATACTACCCGAGGCCGAAGAGGTCGACGTTCAAATTAATCAGAACGATCTGCGAATAGACACTTTCTGCTCGTCAGGGCCGGGCGGCCAGTCGGTAAACACGACCTATTCTGCCGTGCGTATCACTCACTTGCCGACCGGCGTTGTCGTCTCGATGCAGGACGAAAAATCTCAGATCAAAAACCGCGAAAAGGCAATGCGAGTTCTGCGAGCCCGTTTGCAGGAGATTGAAGAGCAGAAACAGCATGACGCACTCTCGGCCGAGCGGAAATCAATGGTCGGCAGCGGCGATCGTTCGGAAAAGATCCGAACGTATAATTTCAAGGAAAATCGGGTGACGGACCACCGCATCGGTTTGACCGTGCATCAGCTCGATCTCGTGATGGAAGGCCAGCTCGACGAATTTATCGATGGGCTGAGAACCCATTATCAAACCGAGAAACTAGAGACGGAGGCTGTTGCTGCGTAAATTTCGTAATTTCTGGATCGTACCGTGACGGCTACGAAACTTTTTCTAATTCGACATGGCCAGTCCGCCGGAAATGCCGAGGGGCGTTTTGGCGGGCACAGTGCAACTCCGCTTTCCGACCTCGGACACGAACAGGCGCGACTTGCGGCGACCGCGCTTGCCAAAGAGAACATTAACGCCATTTACTCGAGCGATCTGCTTCGTGCGGTGCAGACGGCGGAGCCGCTGGCTAAGTTGCTTGGTCTTGAAATAGTTACGAGCCGGGCGCTCCGCGAACGCAACGTTGGCGTGCTCGAGGGTCTCACGTTTGACGAATCGAAAGAGGCTCACCCTGATGACTATTACGCACTTGTCAATCGCAGCATTCATCACGTCATTACCGAGGGCGAAAGTTACCGGCACCTTCTGAGCCGGATAACGGCTGAACTCCGCGACATCCTGCGACAACATCGCGGCGGACGCGTCGCTATTTTTACGCATACGGGCGCGCTTTGCTTTATGACGCTGCATCTAATTGGCGCTATCCATCGGAACACAAAACAAACGCCCTGGATAATTACATCCAACTGCGGCATAAATCGCTTTGAGATCCGCGGCCTGCATAACGTTCGCGTCCTCGCCCTCAACGACACTCGCCACCTCGCCCATATCACCGGCAACGACGCCTTCGCCGCACGTTAGATTCTCCACATCAACAACCAAATTTCACGGATTTCGATGTTGTAAGAGATCTCCGACAAATTAATGAGACGATTTTTTCGGAGTTTTTTCCATTTTTCGGTAGTCGATGAGGTGTCGCGGTCGCCAAAAACGCAAAGAGGCTACGTTGTTGGCAACGCACCGCTTACGTGCGTCTCAATGAGATAATAATTCGACTGCGGACCGAGCTGCCGAGGCGCCGGTTCCGACTGAGGTTGCGAGGGTTGGCGAGAGAGGATTTGCAATGTCGCCGACGGCGAAAACGTTTGGTTGGCTGGTTTGGCATTGGGAATCTACGATGACGTAGCCCGCTGGATCGAGTTTGACCTGGCCCCGCACGAGTTCGGTATTTGGCTCGACGCCGACGCGGATCAGCAGAGCGTCGATGTCGAGCTCGCCGTTTGCGCCGTTGGTTTTGTCTTTTACGTCTATCGAACGGATCGTGCTGTCACCGGCGATCGACGTCACGACCGAATCTGTTACCAACTCAATGCGCCTACTGCTTTGAACACGGGTCACAAATTCGGGGCGTGCCGAAAACTCTGATCGGCGATGGATGAGATAAACGCGCTTTGCGACTTTCGACAGGATGAGCGCATTCTCGAGCGCCGCGTCA
>DASXPW010000008.1:0-7080 GCA_036493385.1 Pyrinomonadaceae bacterium | reverse complement strand
GCGCGTACTCGATCCATTTTTCCGTGAAATCGGCTGGCACCTTTTCGAGTCTTAACCCAAGAAAATCGCCTACCTGCGATGAAAAAATTATTAACGCAATTCCCGACGTAAATCCGACCACGACCGGATAGGGCACAAATTTCAAAAACGCGCCCATCCGTGCCAGGCCCATGATGATCAGAATAATTCCGGCCAACAGCGTGGCGACGACCAATCCCTCGTAGCCGTATTTCTGAACGATGCCGTAAACGATGACGATAAACGCGCCCGTCGGTCCGCTGATCTGCGCCCGCGTGCCGCTTAAGACGGCGATCACAAACCCGCCAAAGATCGCCGTGTAAAGCCCTTGTTCAGGTTTGACGCCCGACGCGATCGCCAGCGCTATCGCCAGCGGCAATGCAACTATGCCAACCGTAAGCCCGCCGACAAGATCGCCCTGAAATTGTTTTCGCGTATAGCCTTCGCGAAGGACGGCGAGGAGTTTGGGTTCAAGTTTGCGGTGCATTAGATGAACGGGGAACAATGATAGAATCGTCTCCGGCTTAGCCGCGTTGCAGTCCGGTGAGGCAAGTCTCACCAGACTGCGGAATAGCAAAGCCAACTCCTAAGATTCGTTCTTTAACAATTCGATGTCGGCGGGAAAGTCGCCCCCAAAATTAAAGTCTTCTGTTGTTAAATTTGAGTACCGCTTTGTTGAAACCCGCCGGATATTCCAGGCAAAATTCAAATGGTGGAATGCGTGCGTTATCATCACTCCGAATGATCCTTCAGATATCTCGCCGGTGGCTATTTGACGCTCGATTTCTTCCAACTGTTCACGAGCTTCTGCTATGTTCCATTTCACGATTTCCCAATTAAGTTTAGGCATTTGATTAGATTTTGATCACTTGCATGATTTGATCCCGTTCTAGTACCTTCTGCTCGCCGGACTTCATGTTTTTGACCGTCACTTTACCTTCGGCAAGCTCGCTCTCGCCCAAAACGCAGACAAACGGCACGCCGATCGAGTCGGCGTATTTTATTTGCTTGCCGAGTTTGTCGGCCTCGGGATAGACGAGCACGCGCAGGTTTTGTTTGCGAAGTTCGTCGGCGAGTTTTAGCGATTCTGGAATCGTTTCTTCGTTCCAGATCGTCACCATCACATCGGCGGCGCGCGATTCGGCGATCTCGGGCGGAAACATCCCGCGCTCGTCCATCACGACCAGAATCCGCTCAAGCCCGAGCGAAAATCCGCACGCCGGAATCTGCTCCTTGCCAAACATGCCGATCAAGCCGTCATAACGGCCGCCGCCACCGAGACTGCCAGCGATGTCTGGAACATTTATTTCCATGATCGTGCCGGTGTAATAAGACAAGCCGCGAGCGAGGGACGGATCGATTTTCACCTTGGGCGAGTGGCATAGCTCGATGACGTGATCCAGTTCTGGATTCGAAATATCGCTCGTGACCAAGGAAAGAAATTTCTCAGCAGCACTTTGATCAACGCCTCGCGACACTAGCTCTTCCAAAACGCCTTGCTGTCCGATCCTGTCAAGCTTGTCAAGGGCGACAAAAGCCTCGGTCTCGTTCGTGACGCCCGCATCGGTGGCGATCTGTGATAACAACTGGCGATGATTGATCCGAACAACGAAGTCATCAAAACCTAGCCGTTCGAGAATGTCGGTTGCAGCCGAGATTATTTCGGCCTCGATTATGGCTGACGTAGAACCGATCGCATCGGCATCGCACTGATAAAACTCACGAAATCGTCCGCGTGCGGGCCGATCGGCGCGCCAGACGGGTTGGATCTGGTAGCGTTTGAAAAACTTTGGCAGCTCGTTACGGCGATCGGCAACTACACGGGCGAGCGGAACGGTAAGGTCATAGCGGAGCGCCAGGTCACTGAGCGAGTTTGGTGAGTTCGCCGAGTTTCCCGAGTTTGACGACTCGGCCAACTCACCGAACTCAGCCAACTGTTCGGCAAGTTTCTCGCCCCGCTTGAGGATCTTAAAAACAAGCTGATTGCCTTCCTCGCCGTATTTGCCCATCAGGGTCTCGATATTTTCGACGGCGGGCGTTTCGAGCGGCTCGTAACCGTACGATTCGTAGGTTTGTTTAATGATCCCGATTACGTATTCGCGCTTTCTGACATCGACGGGCAGAAAATCGCGCATCCCGCTAGCGGGGTTGGTCTTAGACATAAGCAACTATTCTACAGCAGGGAATTAACTTTTTGCCGCGGATTGGCGCGGAAAACGCGGATCAAGAACGGTCCTTGTTTTGATTCGTGTCGATCCGCGAGATCCGCGGCAAGAATAACTTTGCCGCTTCACATGCCGAGGTACTGATTTTTAAGTTCAACGTAGTGCTGCCAGGAGTGACGCAGATGATCGATCTCTTCACCTGTCAGTTCGCGCTTTACCCGCGCCGGTGCCCCCATGACCATCGAGCGTGGCGGGATGTGCGTGTTTGGCGTAACAAGCGAGCCGGCGGCAATGAGCGATTCGCGGCCGATGCGAACACCGTCAAGCAAGATCGAGCCGATGCCGATCAGCGAGCCCGATTCGACATAGCAGCCGTGCAGACTTACGCGATGGCCGACGGTTATTTCGTCTTCAAGGATCGTCGGATGCGTGCCGCTGTTGACGTGAATGACCGTGTGGTCCTGGATATTGGTTCTGGCCCCGATGCGGATGTAATTCACATCACCGCGAATGACCGAGCCGAACCAAACGCTCGAGTCGTCGCCGATCTCGACATCGCCGATAACGAACGCATCGTAGGCGACAAAGACGGTTGGGTGGACCTGCGGTGAAGTTTCGAGAAAACGCTTAATCATTATCCAGATCGGTTCTCTTTGCGGTCTTGGCGAGCTTTGCGTGAAATAAAATCCGGTCTCACGCAAAGACCGCAAAGGTCGCAAAGAAAGACTTAGGCCAATTTCTTGCCGCCAAATCGCCGGGCAAAGATATCGAACAGCTTTTCAAGCTCTCTGATCCTAAACAGCTTTGCCGCGATCAAAAATGTCAGTCCGCCGACCGCTATCGGGACGAACGCCTCGATCAGCTTGGTGGTGAATGACATTCTCAGGAAATTTGCCAGCAGTTGAAACGTAAAATACGCCGCCGCCGACATTATCAGCGAAGCAGCCGCGATGCGAATAAACGAACTAAGTACCTCACGGCCATTCAAGCGCTTGATCCGGTGACGCATAAAGACAACCAGCGCAAGGAAATTGACCAGCGCGACGGTCGATGTTGCCAACGCGACCCCGACGTGGCCGTAACCGTGCGGCGCGTCGGGAGTGACGCCGACATTCGACAGCCACTCGCGGAAAAAGTAACTTGCGACCGCGTTGACGGCGATCGAAGCGAGGGCAATTATCATCGGCGTTTTGGCATCATCCAAAGCGTAGAACGCCGGTGAAAGTACCTTGATCGCAGCATAGCCGGTCAGCCCGATCGAATACCCGGCCAGAGCGAGCGCAGTCATCGGCACGTCTGCTTCCTTAAACGCCCCACGCACATAAATTAGCCGTATGATCGGCTCGCCCAGCACGATCAAGCCGCACGCTGACGGCAGTGTCATCAGAAAAACGAGATTGATCGACGACGAGAGCGTGTCGCGAAAATCTTTAAGTTTGCCCTCGCTCGCCATCCTTGAAAGAACGGGTATCGACGCGGTGCCGATCGCGACGCCGAATAGCCCGATCGGAAACTGCATCAAACGAAACGCGTAGCTTAGCCATGAGACACCGCCTTGTATGCTCGTGACGAACATGGTATTGACCAAGACATTGATCTGAACGGCGGACGTACCGAGGATTGCGGGTGTCATCAGCCGCATAACGTGACGAACGCCTTCATCCGTAAAACTCAGCGCTGCACGGAAGCGAAACCCGACCTTGAAGAGCGACGGGAGCTGCATCGCGAAGCTCGCCGCGCCGCCGAGCGTCGTGCCGATCGCCATGCCGATGATCGCCCATTGGGCGGCGCCCGACGGGATCGTGTTCTTGTCGCCAGCCAGTTCCCATCCGCCGTGCGAAAGCCAGTAAGCGAGGCCGAGTCCAAACAGCACCGAGACAACGTTAAAAACCGTCGAGGCCGAGGCCGGAATGCCGAAAATGCCCTTTGTGTTCAAAACGCCCATCGCCACGGCGGACATTGCGACGAGCAGGATGAAGGGGAACATTATCTGCGTCAGCGTTGTCGCGAGCGCGGCCTTTTCGGGCGAAAAGCCGTCAGCTATGATGGTGATGAATTGCCTTGAAAAAATAATGCCGATAATGCAGATAACGCTCAGGACGACCGCCAACGCGTTGAGAACGAGGCTCGCGAGATGCCATGCTTCCTTCTCACTCTTGGTGATCTGATAGTCAGTAAAAACCTTGACGAATGCGGCCGAAAGCGCCCCTTCGGCAAAAAGGTCGCGGAGCACATTTGGGATGCGAAACGCGACCTGATACGCGTCATAAATGAAACCTGCCCCGAAATATCGCGCAAACACCATCTCGCGGACGAGCCCAAGCAGGCGCGAAAACATCACGGCGATAGAGACGATGCCGGCCGAGCGTGCGACGCTGGTTTGTCGGGTGGGCAGCGGCTTCTCGACCGGTTCGGCGAGATCTTCCGGCTGTTCGGCCGTGTTCTGAAGTAATTCGGACTGCGACATTCGTCAAGGTAAAGACGTGAATTATCTCACGGTGAACCTGTTATGCAGAAGCCCAAACCGATGCAAATGCGACTTGAACCAAAACAAAAAGGCTGCCTGGCAAGACAGCCTTTCATGTCCGAGATTTTGCAGATCATTATTCGT
The DNA here is from genome assembly GCA_036493385.1 of Pyrinomonadaceae bacterium. Taxonomy (GTDB): domain Bacteria; phylum Acidobacteriota; class Blastocatellia; order Pyrinomonadales; family Pyrinomonadaceae; genus OLB17. The sequence continues at coordinate 2,286 of DASXPW010000008.1, read as the reverse complement.
TTACGCGGGCATTGCCGACTGGATATTCGACGCGAGATTTCGCCAACCTCGAATCGAGCGAGATCGGGTTGTAGTCGAGCGCCGCCGCACCGCCAAACTGGCCCTGGATCATCGAGACATACAAATTCTGAAACGACCTGAAACGGGCCACGCTGCCGTGCATATTGAAAATGACAAACAGCAGCCGGCCGCTGCGGGTATTTACCTCGCCCGAAAGCGCGCTGACACCGCTGTCGGTCTGCCCAAGCGTGCCCGTCTTGCCTACCACGCTGCCTTTTGAAAAGTCCGTGTCGAACCGCTCTTCCAACGTGCCCTTATCGATGCCTGCAACCGGCATCACATCGGCAAATGTCATGTTAAACCGCGATAGGTCTTCGCGGAACGATCTGAGGAGCTTCATCATCGCCGCCGCCGTTACGCGATTGATGCCGAGGCCGCTTGAGGTCTGAATACTGAAATCCGAGGGCGAAACACCAGTATTGATCTGGACAACGCGAGCAACCGCGGACGGCCCTCCCAACATGTCACCGAGCCGTTCAGCCAAAAAATTGTTCGAGTAGCAGAGCGTCGCCTTGATGATATCGCGAATCGGGGCGGATTCGTGCGTGAATAAGAGGTGCAGGTTCGCCGGGACCGACTCAACCGAAACTGTACCGCTAAAGCTGACGCTTGGGATGCCAAAACCCATACCGCTGCGGCCGGAATTATTGAGGAAATTGGTCCAAGCCGAATTTGCAGCTGCTGGTCGTCTCGACGCGTCAAGTGTGGTGAGCAGCATCTGTCCGGTCCGCGACGCGGAGGTAGAGTAGTTCATCGCGAAATCGCTCGTGACGATCAGGTTGCCCTGCACTGAGTGAATGCCGAGATGGTTCAGCTCGTTCGCGATCGACACAGCATGTTCGTATCCGAATATCGGGTCACGGCCCGACACATAAATATTGCCGGTCAGCGTCCCGGTCAATTTGTCTATTGTGCCGTCGGTCCAGACATTTGTCGGGAAGCGGTATTCGGGCCCAAAGGTTTTTAACACCGCGTATGCGGTCGCGATCTTTACATTCGAGGCCGGGTTTAAAGGGATGTTCGAGCCATATTCGACAACCGGCGTGCCATCTAACTTTTGCACCAGAATGCCCGTGTAGCCCGGAATATCGACATCGCCCAGAGCCGGAATCGACGTGTTGGCGCGAGAACCCGCGACCGGCGCGACGCTCGCCGTCTTTTTGACAAGGTCCGCCGCGTTCGGACCGGTTTGTATCTTAATGTCCTGTAGGAAAGGCTCAGGGTTTGATTGAGTCGAGTCGCCCGTTTGGGCTGAGGCGCTGACGAACAGTAACGCGAAAATACCAATCGATAACAAAAAGTTTCGAATTCGCATAGAACTGTTCATTGATTTTTGCACTGCGGTTCTCTGGTAGGCGTTACCCTTCCGCAAATGAGGGTTTTGCCAGTATATCATATTCAACTCTCAACCGGGTGTCGGGAAACCGTCAATGTTTCCTTAGGGTTGTGACGAATATTGAGATGAGATTTGAAGGTGTTTTGGATGTATGGATTCTGAGAGCGTCGACCCGTCGGCGGTACGGCTGCCTCGTTTTTCGGGCCGTTTTTACCGCTGCTCCGGTTGGGTGAAATATTCGTTGACACCGTTCCAAAGCGCTCCTAAAATCAAGAAACCGGATACGCCGCGTGGTTAAGGACAGAGAGCCCATTACTCTTGAAAAGATAAAGGCGGCGCATTGTGAGCGGCGTGAAGAGATTCGCACTCGACTTGATGAGTTCAAGGCCGTAAAGTGCGAAAGGAACGACGACCGTCTTTGGGAAGAGATGGTCTTTTGTTTTTTCACCGGCGGCTGCTCCGCGGCAATGGGGCTTCGGTCGGTCGACAGGGTTCGGCCGCTTTTGAAAAGAGGCAGCGAGAGTCAGCTTGCACGGGCTTTGACCGGCGTTCATCGGTATCCGAATGAGCGCGCCAGATATATCGTCGAATCGCGAAAATTTCTGCGAGCGGACTGCGGTTTCCGGCTGGTCGAGCGACTCGAACAGTTCAGTTGCGATCTTGAGCGCCGTGACTGGCTGGCCCGTGAAAAGGGAATTAAAGGACTGGGCTATAAGGAGGCCAGCCATTTTTTGCGAAATGTCGGGTATCGCGGCTATGCGATCCTCGATAAGCATGTTTTGCGGTGCCTGGCCGAGTTAGAAATAATTGATGGGCCAAAGCCACCAAACGGTCGCGCAGAGTATCTAACGGTCGAAGGTAAGCTGCGCGGTCTGACCAACTCCGTCGGA
>DASXPW010000007.1:0-9385 GCA_036493385.1 Pyrinomonadaceae bacterium | reverse complement strand
GTTTCACGCCTTTGTCCTGGTTAAACCCGAGTCTCTTAACATGAAATTCAAACAGCCGCTGTGTAACGTCCCACTGTTCGGTACGGCCGGTTATACGGGCCTTGTAGGATTCGTGCTGCAGCTTGCCGCCGCGCTCGCGTTTCATCGTGTTGATGATCTTGTTGACGCGGGTTTCGGGCAGACGCTCACGCATCTTCGCGACAAAATATTCCTCGATCGAGTCTGAATCGATATGGAGCATCGACATAAAAGCCCGCGTCGCGCCTGACTCTTTTGCGCGTTCGAGCAAACCTGGAATATCCGATTCGTTATAGCCGGGAATCACGGGTGCGATCGCTATACCGACGGGAATTCCGGCGTCGGCGATCTCTTTCATCGCGCGAAAGCGAACATCCGGGACAGGCGTGTACGGCTCAAATGGATTCGACTTTTCCTTGGTGAGAAAGGGAAGCGAGAAATAGACCGACACGTCGAGTTTTTTCAGAACATCGATGTCGCGCGTTACGAGGGCGCTCTTTGTGATCACGCCGACCGGCACGCGGAAATCGACGCATACCTCGAGACACTTTCGCGTCAGCTCGTAACTCGCTTCGAGCGGCAAATATGGATCGGTCGCGAACGAAAAATCGATGTGCGGCATTTTCCATTTTGTTTTTTTCAACTCTTCGCGAAGTATCTGCGGGGCATTTGGTTTGACGACGATCTTGGTCTCGAAATCGGTGCCGGCGCCATAGCCCAAAAATTCGTGATAGCGGCGGGCAAAACAATACGTGCAGCCGTGAACGCATCCGCGATAGCAATTCACCGTGTAGCGCCAGCCGCCCTCCCAATCGGACGCGAATGCCTTGGTAATAACTTTCTTGGTCGCGATCTCTTCAAAAATCTCGAGCTTTGTTGGCGGCGGAAGCCCAAGAAACTCGGCCGAGTATTTCTCAAATGGATTCGGCGGGTTTTTGACGTATCGCATAGATGCAACAGTATCCTATGTATAACAATTCCGCAAGATAGCCACCGAGGACACAGAGAAAAGAAACAAATTCTCGGTGTTCTCTGTGGCTAAAGCTCCTTTTGCATCAGCAGATCGGTCTGGGGATCGGAGCCAAGGAGGAAAGTGTGTCTGCCAACAAACCGAAAGCCATTTTTCTCGTAGAAACGCTGCGCCCGCGGGTTATATTCCCAGACGCCGAGCCATATGACATCGCGGCCCGCTTCTTTGGCGCGGGCAAAACAGGCATCCATCAGCGCCTGACCGACACCTTTGCCAAGATATTTTTGATGCGAATAGAGCCGCGACAGCTCGACCGGCCATTCGCCGATGATATCGGGTTCGGTGCTTTCAAAGATCAGCTTTGCGTAGCCCGCAAGTTCGCCGTCTAGCTCCGCAAGAAGGAAAACGGAATTCGCGTCCTGAAGCTCAGAACGGATTTGATCGACGCAAAAGGCTGTCTGCATGTAGGCCTCGAGGTCGTGTGGCGCATTTTGGGGATGATCGTGAAATGCATCCCAAAATGTTGTATACGCGAGATCGGTGAGAAGCTCGGCATCCTCGGCAACGGCCTGCCGGATCTTAATCTCGGCCATACTCTTCGAGCCCGCGAACAACTTCGGCCGCGTCTGAATCGAGGACGACAGGGGTGTCAAACGCCCTTGCCATAAGCTGGACCGGCGCGTCGTATCGCTGTAACTGACGCGTTACCGTAACGGCCCTAAAAGAGCCAATTTGGTGCCCGCGATATTCATTTTGCTCGTTCATATGGGGCCCGGGAAAGCAGAGTCACTATCCCCGCCCGATCAGCGTATCGGAGCGTTAAGCCGCTGCCGCGACCGGTTTGCCGCCTCCGATCATCGGCCCGATGACGATGGCGAGCCACGCCATCGGAATGTAAGCGACCACCAGGTCGAGCACCATGAACCACGCCGGCGCGGGTATCATAAAGAATGCTGAAATGCCGCCGGCAAGAAACAGCACGCCGACAATATAGGCACAGATCTGCTTATAGCTTGCTGCGATCAGCCACGCGACAAGCGTGCCGACCAGCGTGCCGATCGCGTGCGCGAGAAACGGCGAGATAAAATGCTGCGGGCCGAGAAGATGCATCGACGCGTTTAGACCTTCGACAGTGGTCATATCGACGCCGGCCGGTGGCGCTATCACCATCGGTCCTACCATAACGATCGCCATGTTGACGATGCCTCCTCCAACCGCGCCCAGAATTACTGCGAGAATGTTTCTGATGATCGGTGACATTTGGTTATCCTCCGTTTATTTTGTCTAGCCTTAGTAAACGCCTTGTAAATTGAGCTAAAACTTAGCGTGAAACCAGCGAATGTTATACGCCAGATACGGTGTCTTTTCAACTACTCTTTTCCCGGTGATATCCGATCTTTAAACCGACGGAGCCCGATTCCACTATAGCGTTGCTCAGAGACTGATAAACACATACGATGTTTGTCCGCGATGGCAAGCGAATATCCAACTCGATATGACCTCAGCCAATGCAGCAACCTTCGAAAAACTTAGGTCCGCCGTCCTTGAGATCATCGGCCAAAAGGGCAACAGTGTTACGGGTCGGATTCCCATCGAAAAACTCGCCGACCTCACTGACATCCCGGAGGTAAAGCTCATCTTGCCGATGATCGATTATTGATCCTGATTTTGCGTCGATTGACATTGATGTGTCCTTTGCATTCTCTTACGGTTCGTGTCATTCGTTCCGCTGCGAGTTGTGATGGACGATCAGTGCGTCCCTGGCAGCGACGAGCTGTGGTGCATTAGAATTGCGGCGCAAGCGGTAATACAACGAAGGCCAAACAATGACGCGGGGCGAATGGCGCAAAAAAGGCCGCCACTTTTGAAGGTGACAGTCTTTTTGGTTACCAGGAAAATTAAATTGTTCAGTCTATCGATCTATCATGTTGATCGTCACGGAGCGTCGGCCAAAGCGTCGTGCCTCTGAGCAATTTGGCACCCAGATGTCGATGTGCTTTCCTTTGACGCCGCCGCCGGTGTCGGTGACCGTATATTCGCCGGTGTAGCTGCCTGCGCCGAGAAAGACGGAGCTGCCCAAGCTTAAAACTCTGGGGTCGGCTGCGATGATGCCGCGACGTACGCCGCCGCCCATCGCCGTTCTTCCTCTCAAACAATAGGCCGTTGCGATAAAGCTGCCTCGGCTTGCTCCGACGGCCCTCGCCGCGGATACCATACCTGTTTTCTTAACTAATGTGTTATCTGCTGATTCCTGGTCTTTTGTAGTAACGGTTGATGAATTGGTTTCTTCGGTTTTTTGCGAATCTTTCGCTATACTGAGGACTTTTCCGGATCGGGTCTGGGCGACGATAAACACCATGCACAGACTTAAAATGACCGGAATAACGCCTCCTCTAACGAGATTTCTCATTATTCCTACTCCTGTAGTTGGGTCTTTCGTACCAAAAAAAGCGCGAACGGGCAGAGAATTCCAGCCCCTTGCTAATTCCAACTAAAAACTGCTTGTGGAGACTAAATTTTTTTGGATCTAAGACTTGCCCGGTGGCCTATTCCACCTGTTCCCAACCGAACGCGATTGAAACATGGGAGTAAGATTAGCATTTTGAAACTGTGGTTGTCCACAGTGTCAAACCCGCAAGGGCTTATCAGATAAGGAGTTCCAGTCATTCTGACCGAAGCCATCTGGGCGTAAACTAACTTTTATATAGACTTACGCGGCCGGATAACGTATATTCTCTATCGGCCCAAAACCCGGGCACCCGCAGAATTTTTCACTTAAAAGAGGAACCAACCATGAACGAACGCCGCGGCGGCGACAGATTTGTCATCTCATTTCCCATCCGTGTCCGTTGGAAGGACGACAACGGCAAGCCGATGACGGAAGAGGGACTGACCGAAAATGTCGGGCCTTCGAGCACGCTCATCTATCTGCCGCGACACCTGCCCACGGTCGGCAGCAAGGTCGAGCTGACCGTTACCGAAAATATTAAGGACGAAGTCACCGTCAAGGCCGAGGTCATTCGCCTTGAACGCAACGCCGCGCATCCGCAAGCGGCGCTCATGCTTACGGACCAGGTCCGCGCCTGGAAAAAGAAGGTCTGGCAGCTCGCCGCCGAAACCATCGCCAACGAAAAACCGGAAGAGTTTGAGGAATGGTGATCCGGTCGGCGGTAGGCGGTTTGCGGTTGGCAGTAGCTACCGCCAACGGCCAACTTGCCAACTGCCAACAAAGCCTTAACAATCTAACGCATGAAGATTCTCGTTCTCGGTGCCGGCCGGATGGGACACGGCGCCGTCTATGATCTGGTGCATAATTCGGCGGACGTCGAGCAGGTGACCGTCGCCGATTTTCATGTCGACAAAGCCGAAGCAGTTGCTTCGGCGGTCGGAACATCGCGCGTCGACGCCCGGCAGATCGATGCGTCGGACAACGCGGCCGTGCTGGAGCTGATGCGCGGACACGACTCGATCATCTCGTGCGTCAACTATTGGTATAACGAATCGCTTTCCCGTGCAGCGATCGCGGCCCGCGCAAATTTCTGCGACCTCGGCGGAAACAATTATGTCGTCGACGAACAGCTCGCGATGGATGCCGATGCGAAGGCCGCCGGAATTAACATCATTCCGGATTGTGGTCTCGCGCCGGGAATGGTGTCGGTCCTCGCAATGCACGGCGCGAAACAGTTTGACGAGATCGAAGAAATTCACATACGTGTCGGCGGCCTGCCGCAGGTTCCACAACCGCCGCTAAACTATCAGCTCGTCTTTTCGGTCGAAGGTCTGATCAACGAATATATCGAGGTCGCACGCGTCATCCGCGACGGACGCGTAACGGAGGTCGAGTCAATGACTGAGATCGAGCCGCTCGAGTTTGATGGATTGCCGCCGCTCGAGGCTTTTCAAACGAGTGGCGGCACATCGACGCTTCCCGATACTTTTCTTGGCAAAATACGCGAGCTTGATTACAAAACGATTCGTTACGCCGGTCACTGCGAGCGGTTCAAAACGATGATCGATCTCGGTTTGTGTTCGAGCGACGAGATCACGGTCGATTATCAAAAGGTCACGCCGCGAAAAGTATTTGGCGAGCTGCTTCAGCGACATCTGCCGGCCGACGGACCGGATCATGTGCTGGTGCGTTTGAGTTTTGTCGGGCGTATCGGCGGCGAGTCGAAAAGACTTCGTTACGACATAGTCGACAAGCTCGATGAGACTACAGGCCTCTCGGCAATGATGCGCACGACCGCGTTTCCAGCGTCGATCATCGCGCAGATGATGGCCCGGGGCGACGTGCTGGTACGCGGCGCAACACCGCAGGAAAAAGCGATCGACCCAGATAAATTTGTCGCGGAGCTCGATCGACGGAATATTAAGCTTCAGGTCACTTAAGAATATTCGATGTTTTTGTCGAGAGATGAAACTTTGTCGGGTGTAACGGTCTCTAATAGTCCAGAGGCCTTATGAGAAAAGCTGATAATCCGCTCGACAGTGTTCGGATCGCGAGTCCTTGTCCGACTACCTGGGAACAGATGTATGGCGATGATCGTGTGAGGCACTGCGCCGAATGCAAACTAAACGTTTATAACCTTTCCGGTATGTCTCGTCGCGAAGCAGAGAGTTTGCTCTTAAATTCAGAGGGCCGCTTGTGCATACGATATTTTCGGCGATCTGACGGGACGGTTCTTACGAAAGATTGCCCTGTCGGATGGGACGCATTTAAAAGGCGCTCACGACGCGTCGCATCAGCGCTCGCATCGGTTGTCATCGGCATTATTTCCGGTGTCTTTGGCTTGCGTTTAGCTGAGACAACGCTCAATCTGTTGCCACTCGGTGATGTTCCTGCCGTAAGGCTAAACAACGATCTGGCTGACCGCGCAACAGCCCACGAACCCATGGTGGGCGAAGCGGTGGTGCCGATAAAGTCGAGGCGCGAGCCAATGCTAGGCCGAGTTGAATCGATTAAGAAACTATCGGATGAAAAGGTTATCGCTTGGGTGAAATAAACAAACCCTTAAATGTATTGATGAAAATTCGAAATGTTTGGCTTGGCAAAGGAATATTGCTCACGATATTCATTTGCTTTTCTCACGCGGTAATTCACGCGCAAAACTGGCAAACCGTTCGTGATGGCGTTGAGTATGCCGAGGTGACGCGGACGATCGAGAACCAGCCCGTGCGGATGAATCTGCTTAGGTTGGATCTGAAAAAAGTGCGGCTCGATGTCGTTCATGCAAATGACGGGGCTATTGGTGTCGAGACCGTTTCGTCGATCGCCGCGCGCAAGGGCGCGCTTGCGGCGATCAATGCCGGATTCTTTCGGCTGGACACAAGCGCTTATGCCGGCGACCCGGCGGGCATATTTCAGGTCGACGGAAAGTTATTGAGCGAGGCAAACAACGGCCGCATAGCGCTGCTGATAGACAACTCGATCGCGACCTGTCAGAAGTGCAAGAATCCGGGAATGCGTACCGACGTGACGATCGCGCATCTGAAATCGTGGGGCGAGCTCTGGAGCGAAACGCGCCGATCGAACATCTACGGCATCGACCGGCAGCTGAAAGATAACGAACTCATTCTCTACACGCCCGAGTTCGGCCCGGTCACGCCGCCTTCTGATTCGTCGCTAACCGAAGTCACGATTGACGCCGGCAAACACATTACCTCAGTTTCGGAAACCAGCGGCGGAACGACGATACCGAAAGGTGGTTATGTGCTTGCCGCTTCAGGTGCAAGGCGCACCGAACTCTCCGCAACCGCCATAATGGGAAAGGAAGGCCTCGTCATCCTCGGCTCATACATCGAAAATCCCGACATGCCGACGACGACCGGCAAGATGGCGTTTACAAGCGTCGAGGACATTGTCGGCGGCGTGCCGCAGCTTATCAAAAACGGCAAAGCGGACGTGACGTGGGAGCTTGAGAAGACAACCAAGTCATTTGTCGAGACGCATCATCCGCGAACGGCGGTCGCAAAGCTCAAGGACGGAAAATTTTTGCTGATAACGGTCGACGGCCGCAGCGAAGCGAGCGGCGGTATCAGTTTGTATGATCTCGCAGCTTACCTGGTGGAACTCGGTGCGACCGACGCGATGAATCTCGACGGCGGGGGCTCGACGACGATGTATCTCAACGGCAAGGTCGTCAATCATCCGTCGGACAAAGAAGGCGAACGAAAGGTCAGCGACGCGCTGATCGTCACGCCGCGAAAAAAATAAAAAAACAGGTTTCAGTTATCAGCTATCAGTTATCAGTTATTCCGAAGCAACAGCATCAACTCTACCCGAGACCTGCGATAGGTAATCGTTGATAGCTGGCAGATCTAGACCTGCTCCGAGATAGCCGATGTAATTGTCCGGCCGCAGTAGAATACTGAATGTTCGATTTGCGCCAAACGTCTCCGTGATCGACGGGTACAAGGGGAAAATATCGACGGTCGAGTTTTCGATCGCGATCTGATCGGCGGTCACTTTGTCACTTCCATCACTGAATACAAGCAGATGAAATTTCGGCTCGTGCAGCCGGTCGTAAATGCTCTCGCCGTCGATCGTGAAATAGGGCATGCGGTCTCCTGCCCTGACGTTGAACCCGTCACCGACGCTCAGCGAGCTATGATGATAATTAATGCCGATCTGTGAGATCATCGGGAAAATGAACCGTTTCACGGCATCGATGTTGAGCGCAAAATTTGCGAGGTAGGGCAGAATGTGAATGCGGAAAAATGCCGTAACCGGCTCTTCGCTCGCTGCCAATTTGAAAAATCTATCGGTCGTCTGAAGCAGGCGATGGGCGTTCGGAAGACGTTCTTCGTTGTACGTATCGAGCAGTTTCTCATTCGCTCCGGACTTTAAAACGAGGGCGAGCTTCCACGCCAGATTGTAGGCGTCCTGAATGCCGGTGTTCATCCCCTGCGCCCCGGCCGGCGTGTGAATATGCGCCGAGTCGCCAGCCAAAAAACATCTTCCTTCGGAAAATTTATTCACATGGCGAGAGTGAACTTTGTAGGTCGAAGACCAGTTCACTTTTGTGATGTCGAATTTCAATTCTGTATCCGTCACGACTTGGCGTTCGATCTCTTCGAACACAACATCGCCCTCATTGGCCGGATGGCCTTCGGGAAATGTTCCGACGATGCGCCAACGTTTGTCGCCGAGCATGGGGAAGAACGCGGTCAGCGTATTCTTGCCCAGATTGACATGCAGAGCGTCATGGTCAAAGGCCCAGTCGATGTCGACATCGGCAACATAAAAAAGTCTTTCAAAGGTCGAGCCTCCAAACTCGATGTTCAGAAGATGCCTGACCAGACTACGAGCGCCGTCGCAGCCTACAAGGAATTTGGCTTCCGCCGTTTCCAGCTTTCCATCGGCCGTTTTAAGGTCGGCGACAACACCGTCTGCATTCTGCGAAAATTTCACAAGCTCGGTTTGCCACATGACATCACGCTGATGTTTGCGAATAAAGTCGTAAAGCAGCGCTTCATGCTTGCCCTGCTCGACGATCAACAGAAACGGGAACGGGCTCATCCCTTCGCCAAATTTATTCAGATCGATCTCTCCGCGCACTTCGCCACCTTCAATCAGGCGCACTCTATTAGCTACCCAGCCGCGGTCGACCAATTCCTTTGCCATGCCGACCTGATCATAGATCTCGAGCGTTCTCGCCTGTACGCCGATCGCCTTGGAATACGGCGTCGTCGTTACTTTTTTGTCGACGATCACGAAGTCAATGCCGTACCGGATCAACTGCACGGCAAGGGCCAGTCCCGTCGGGCCCGCCCCGACTATCAGCACGTCAGTCTTCATATATGAAAATTATACGCGCCGGGAGATAAAAACTATGTTCAGATGTTCGGGCCGTGTGCTAATTTTGAAATTACAGGCAGCATATTAACGAATATTTGGGAGGAAAAAGTAATGGCTAGCAAATCAGGTTCATCCAGATCGGGCAAGACGAAAACGACTTCGGCGTCCGGCAAGAAAAGATCAAGTTCGGCTAAGACAACAGCGTCGCGTGTACTAGATAAGGTATTCGATGTCGCCGGTGAGATACTGAGCGGCGCTGCGACCGGGGCGGCCGTTGGTGCGATCGGGGCGGCGGCAGACACCGTCACCGCTCCCGCGAGCAATAAGCGCTCTTCATTACGGTCATCGAGGTCGAGATCGACAGGCGGCCGATCATCTGCAAAACCATCCGCCAAGAGCAGCGTGTCGCGCGGTAAGTCATCCGGCTCGAGAGCGAATAGCGCGTCCCGGAAGAAAAGTTCGATCAGCCGATCATCGCGCGCTAAGCGATAAAGCGCGACGTTTAATCAAGAGTCAGGGGTCGTCACTTCGAAAAAAAGTGATGATCTTTTTCATTCACAAAAATCTGTCCCGTCTTACCGAAAAAAAGTTTTATTTAC
>DASXPW010000006.1:0-3957 GCA_036493385.1 Pyrinomonadaceae bacterium | reverse complement strand
GTTGGCCTCACAAATATCAATTGTTTAGCTCCTGCGAATGACCTAAAATCAATATTTCAGGGCATTTGCCAAATTTAGCATCAAGGATATGACAATCAAAGTTCGCAAAGCCGTTTTTCCGGCTGCAGGGTTGGGGACGCGCTTCCTGCCGGCGACCAAGGCCTCGCCAAAGGAAATGCTTCCGCTCGTGGATAAGCCGCTGATCCAGTATTCGGTTGAGGAAGCAGTTGCTTCAGGCTGTGAATCGATCCTGATCATAACGGGTCGCGACAAAACCGCGATCGAAGACCATTTCGATATTGCGTACGAACTTGAACACGTGCTTTTGGAAAAAGGAAAGGATGACCTATTCCGCCTCGTCCGGGCGATTTCGGATATTGCGAATATCAGCTTCACGCGTCAGAAACAGGCGCTCGGGCTAGGCCACGCCATCTATCAGGCTCACGACTTTGTCGGCAACGAGCCGTTTGCGGCGCTCCTTGCGGACGATGTCGTCGATGCCGAACGCCCCGCGCTGAGACAGATGATGGACGTCTACGAAAAATACGATGCGCCGGTCATCGCCACGATGCAGGTGCCGGGCGAGGCGATATCGAAATTTGGGGTGATCGACGCTGAAGAGGTCGAGCCTAATGTCTATAAGATCCGCGACATGGTCGAAAAGCCGCCCCTTGCCGAGGCGCCGTCCGATCTAGCGATCATAGGCCGTTACATTTTTACCAATGACATCTTTGGGGCAATTGAACAAACGGAGCCGGGTGCGGGCGGCGAGATTCAGATCACGGATGCAATGCGACTTCTTCTTAAAACGCGACCGATCTATGCCGTAAAGCTTGACGGTCGACGTCACGATGCGGGTGACAAGCTGGGATTTCTCATCGCAACGGTCGAGTTTGCGCTAAAACGCGAAGATCTCGGTTCGGAGTTTCGCGATTATCTTAAGGGACTTCAGCTTTGACGACCGGCCTGCCTCGCATCAAACCTACTTGCAGTACGAGCAGGACCACGACGCTCGCGATCAGCGTCAACATGCCGAGGCGAAGGCTGCCCATCCTCTCTGAGATAAAGCCGATCAGCCAGCTTAAGATAGCCGAGCCGAGCGTCCCGGCGATAAAAAACGGCGCCGCACGGCGTGACGCTTCGGCGCCAAAGATGCGCCCGAATCGAGCGACGTTCATCGGGAAGATCACCGAGGTCCCAAGCCCGGCAATCGCGGCTCCGACACCCGCCTGAACGATGCTCGTGGCCGTGAGCGAAACTATCAGACCGCAGAGCATCAGGGCAAGATTGGCAAGAAACACCGCGTTTTCCGATACAAACTTGAACATCGCCGGCAAAACGCCTCGACCTAAAACAAAGAAGCCAAAATAGAGCAGCGTCGGCGATATCAGCAGCGGGGCCGACGACGGGTCGAGTCTGTCCGAAAAGGTTGTCATCCAGCCGCCAATGCCGCTCTCAAAACCGACATGGACAAAGTTGAAAATGGCGATGGCCCAAGCGACACGGGTTCGCCAAATTTGTGTATCCGGCTCGGGGCCGCTGTCGACCGCAGTCGTTATGCGGGCCCACTGCGGCGCCGATATGAGCGTTGCCAGGCCGCCGGCCGCCATGGCTGCGGCGAGTAACGCGGTCGGGATAAAGATGCTGCCGGACGTGCCGAAGTAATCAACGAAGGGCTTGCTAACTATGGCGCCGGCACCCCAACAGAAATTAAGTATGCTGAGAGCAGCCGCTGTATTTCCGGTGGTCATCTCGAGCACCAACAGATTTATCGCCGGGAGGGTCAGTCCGGTCCCGAGGCCATTCACGATAAACCCTGCCACACAGGTCCAGTAGTCAGCCGAGTTCATCAGCAGCAGTCCGCCTGTCATTAGAAAACAGCCGATCACTGTCGCCCAGATGTAGCCACCGCGGCGGCCGATGTAAATTGACAGCAGATTCCCGGTCAGTGCCCCGACCAGTATCTGCGCGGGAAAGAGATATCCGGCCTCAAGGTCGCTCAGCGAAAATCGGCGGATCAAGATCGGCAAAACCTGTCCGATCAATACGGTCGCGATACCCGACAGAAAGAAGACAACGTGAAGCAGTACGCTTACTTGTCGGATCTTCGGCGGGCGTCTCGGCATAAGGGTCAGAAACATTCTGACGGTTAATTTTCAAACATCAAGTCAGACCACGAACAGCGGCGCTTTCGCAAATGTCAGGCAGTTTCGTTACTATCATTAATTCAAGGACCAATGACCGGTTTTTAGTACCGGCTGCTATTAAAATGCCGTTAGCAACGATCGAAGAAGCCGCCGAGGATATTCGTCACGGGCGGATGATCATCATCGTCGACGACGAGGACCGCGAGAACGAAGGCGACCTTGTTTGCGCGGCTGAGTTGGTGACCGCGGAGATGATCAACTTCATGGCGGTGCATGGCCGAGGCCTGATCTGCTTGCCGCTGACCGAAGAGCGATGCGACGATCTGCAGCTCACGCCGCAGGCACACAATAACACCTCAAAATTGGGCACCGCATTTACGATCTCGATCGAGGCACGCGAGGGCGTCACGACCGGCATTTCGGCGGCGGATCGCGCGACGACAGTTTTGACGGCAGTTCATCCGGATACAAGGCCCACGGACCTCGCGCGACCGGGGCATATTTTTCCGCTTCGCGCAAAATCTGGCGGCGTACTTGTTCGCCCCGGCCAGACCGAAGCGAGCGTTGACATTTGCCGAATAGCGGGGCTCACGCCGGCGGCGGTCATCTGTGAGATCATGAACGACGACGGAACAATGGCGCGAATGCCGCAGCTTGAGGTTTTTGCCGATCGTCACGGGCTCAAGATAATTTCTGTCGCTGATCTTGTTCGCTACCGCATGCGGAAAGAAACGCTCGTCCGCCGCGCCCTCGAAACTGATCTACCGACGGAGTACGGGACATTCAAAACGATCGTCTTTGAGAACATCGTTAACGGCGAGACCCATCTTGCCTTCGTGATGGGCGATCTAGACGGCGACGAACCTGTGCTGGTCCGCGTTCAGACCGAAAATGTCACGTTTGCGATGTTCGGTGCGACACTTGGTGAGGCCTCTAACGCGATCCGGTCGTCGCTTAAGAAAGTTGCGCAAGCCGGTCGCGGGGTCGTTTTGTATCTTCGCCAGCGTGAGAACGACCTGGATCTTGTAAACCAGCTCCGGACCTATGCAGTCATGCAGGAACAGGGCGTCGATTTCAAAACGGCGCGACGTGAAACCGGCTACGGCAAACAGCACGACTACGGTGTCGGAGCGCAGATCCTTCATGAGCTCGGCGTGCGAAAGATCCGTCTACTTTCGAACCACCCGCCGCGGATCAACGCGCTGGAGGGATTTGGCCTGGAGATCGTCGGTACGGAAAGCGTCTAGTAAGTCGCGATCTATGAATATTTTCGTTGCGCGGCGAGCGGATATTTTGTAGACTTCCGTCCGGTAAACCCGTAAATCAGAGCACACGGCGTCCCACGTTTTGCATCGCCGCGCCGAATGCCCTCGACCCTATCGGAGCCTGAAACAATTTAAGACTGAGGTATTTATGAATTTCACCTTCATTCGCAAGCCGCTTATGGCGGCTGGAGCTGTGTGTGTACTGTGCCTGTTTGCCGGACTCGGTCTTTCCCAGGACAAAGACTGGCGACCGGTGACCGCCGAGGATCTCTCTTCCAAGATACCTGTCGTAGAGCCTGGAGCCGACGCGGAGGCGATCTTTTGGGAAGTGAGAGTCGACGACAGCTCTGCGGACGGTCTGACCCTGAAGCATTATGTGCGAGTGAAGATCTTTACGGAGAAGGGTCGCGATGACTTTAGCAAGCACGACATACCCTTCGGAAAGGGGTCACGGATCAAGGACGTCGAGGCTCGCGTCACAAAACCCGACGGCTCGGTAGTGTTTCTAAATAAGGAAGACGTGCTGGAGCGCGAGATCGTCAAAG
>DASXPW010000005.1:0-7686 GCA_036493385.1 Pyrinomonadaceae bacterium | reverse complement strand
CTCCGGCGGAACGGTGTTCGCGTCCGTGGAAATTTCGCCGAGCTTGGCGTCATAGCCCTCGACCTTCCGGCCGATGCGGTTGAGGAATTGGCTTCCCATCCTGAAGTTGCGTTCGTCTCGCAAGACGAACCGGTGCAGGCCCTCGGCTACGTTACATCCACAACAGGAGCCGACGCCGTCCGGACCGAAACAACTACGTCCGGCGGTTTGTTGGGCCTAGGGTTGTTGGCAACGACGTCGACCACGACATTTGACGGGACCGGCATAGGTATTGCGGTTATCGACTCGGGGATCGATCAATCACACACTTCTTTTTCGAGGCGGATAGTCTACAGCAAGGACTTCACGGGGGAAAACAGGACCGACGATCCGTATGGACATGGAACCAATGTGGCCGGCTTGGCGCTCGGTTACAACAGTCTCTATGGCGGCATCGCCCCCAATGCGAAACTCGTAAATTTGCGAGTGCTCGACAGCGACGGTATCGGCACTTCGTCCGGACTGCTCAGCGCACTCAATTGGGTGCTGGCCAATCGCACTACCTACAATATCCGTATCGTAAACCTCAGTTTAGGAACGCCCGCGATCGATTCGTACAAGGACGATCCGCTTTGCAAGGCCGTGCGCAGCCTGGTCAACGCCGGCGTGATCGTTCTGGCTGCGGCAGGGAACAACGGCAAGGACTCGGCCGGGAATAAGATCTATGGCCAAATTCATGCTCCGGGAAACGAGCCGTCCGCGATAACCATCGGCGCCAGTAACACGTTTGGAACGACCACCCGCAGCGACGATTCCGTGACAACGTATAGCTCGCGCGGCCCAACGCGTTCTTTCTGGACCGACGCCGGCGGTCTGAAGCATTATGACAATTTGCTAAAACCCGACCTTGTCGCACCCGGGAATAAAATTATCAATGCGATGGCGGACCAAAGCTCGACGTACTCGAACCGCCTCGTGATGGACAATCCGACACTCGACGCCCATGTGACGACGACCGAAAATAAGCGAATGATGTATCTCAGCGGCAGTTCTGTGTCAACACCGGTGGTCACTGGTGCCGTCGCGATGATGCTGCAGGCCAATCCCAAACTGACGCCGAATCTGGTCAAAATGATCTTGATGTATACGGCACAGCCGCTCGCCGGATCTAACAATCTGGAGCAGGGCGCGGGTCAGCTCAATGTCGAAGGCGCTCTTCGGCTCGCAAAGCTGGTCAAAACAAATCTGACAAACAGCACATCGGTCGGCTCCGCGCTTTTGACGACGAACACGCTTCCCGCCGCGCAAACAACGCTTTCCGGATATACGTTTCCCTGGTCGCAGGGAGTTGTAATGGGTATGACCGTTGTTACCGGAACAAAGCTTATGACCAAATATCAGAAGGTCTATGGCACCGGGTACCTGCTCGGTGACGGACTTTTGATAAGTGACGGACAGCTGACGCCCGACGGGCTGCTGTTGAGCGATGGACTGCTGATAAGCGACGGTATCCTCGTAGCGGACGGTTCCCGGTGGGGTGGTGACGCGGTTTTTATGCCAACAGGCCTTCTGTTGTCGGACGGGCTCTTGCTAAGCGACGGATCTGTTTTCGGCGACGGATTGTTGTTGAGTGACGGACTGCTTTTAAGTGACGATCAACTAGACGCAGATTCGCTCGTCCAGGCTCAGAGTGCGATGGTCTATGGCGATAACACCGCGTTTATGCCCGCCATCCCATTGAGTCGCTGATAAAGGGCACAAGAGTCAAGGCCGCGACTGATTTACCAAGTCGCGGCCCTTTGTTAATAAAATACTCTAGTTCAGAAGGCGAACCGGTCAGGCCTTGCCACTGTAGACGAATGTAAGAGATCAATGGACGTGGTGCTGTTGCATGAAAATTGGCGCCGTGACGAGTCCGCTAAGTGCTTTCGGTGGTTTTCGATTCGCCGCTCTGCTGAAGGAGTTTTGCGACGAGGCCGGTCCAGCCGGTTTGGTGACTTGCGCCCAGGCCTGATCCGTCGTCAGCGTGAAAGTATTCATAGAACAAAATGAGATCAGTAAAATGGGGATCATCCTGCTGCTTATCACTCGTGCCGTAAACGGGTCGTCGGCCAACCTCATTCCTTAGAAAGATCTGCGACAGGCGACGCGAAAGCTCCTGCGAGACGTCCCACAGATTCATCACCCGTCCCGAGCCGCTCGGGCATTCGATCTTGAGGCCGTCGCCATAGTAGTAATGAAATTTTTGAAGTGATTCGATCAGCAGATAGTTACACGGGAACCAAACCGGGCCCCGCCAGTTGGAGTTTCCCCCGAACAGGCCGCTTTCCGATTCGGCCGGCTCGTAATCGACGCTGTGTTCGTCGCCGTTTACCTTCATAACGTAAGGATGCTGTCTGTGATATTTCGAAAGTGCCCGGATGCCGTGCGGAGACAGAAATTCGTTCTCATCGAGCATTCGCTTAAGCACCTTTTCGAGACGGTCGCGATAGACGACGGACATCAACCGACGCTCCCCCTCGCCTGGTGTCTGCATGCACGAAACATTGCCGATAAGGTCGGGGCGGTTCTCGATGAACCAGTACATTCGCTTCTTAAAAGAAGGAAGCCGGTCGAGGACCTCAGGTTCGATCGTCGCTACGGCAAAGAGCGGTATGAGACCGACCATCGAACGGATCTTCAGCGGCGTGTTGCCGTCGTCCTGGATATGAAGAACGTCATAATAGAAGCCGTCCTCTTCGTCCCATAGCGATATCCCATCATCGCCGAGGTTATTCATCGCATCGGCGATGAAAATGAAGTGTTCGAAGAATTTGCTCGCGACATCTTCATACGTGTCGTCTTCGGCCGCAAGCTCGAGCGCAATGGCGAGCATGTTCAGGCAATACATCGCCATCCAGCTCGTTCCATCTGACTGTGCCAGGCGGCCGCCGGTCGGAAGCGGACGCGAGCGGTCAAATATCCCGATATTGTCGAGCCCGAGGAAACCGCCTTCAAAGATATTCATCCCTTCGGCGTCTTTACGATTGACCCACCAGGTAAAATTCAGCAGCAGCTTGTGAAAGATCCGTTCGAGAAATTGACGGTCGCCGACACCGTCCTTTCGCTTTCGTTCGATCTGGTACACACGCAAGGCCGCCCATGCGTGAACAGGCGGATTTACGTCGCCGAATGCCCATTCGTATGCCGGTATCTGCCCGTTCGGACGCATGTACCACTCGCGAAGCATGAGGATAAGCTGCTCCTTTGCAAATCGCGGATCGATCAGCGCGAGCGTGATGCAGTGAAACGACAGGTCCCACGCCGCGTACCACGGATATTCCCATTTGTCGGGCATCGAGATCACGTCAGAGTTGTAAAGATGCTTCCACTCGTGATTTCGGCCATACCAGCGGTCTGCGGGCGGCGTTGGCATCGCCGGATCACCCTCCAGCCACTGCTCAACAATGTAGTGATAGAACTGCTTTGACCACAACATACCGGCAAATGCCTGCCGCTGTACATTCTTTGCGTCGCCTGAAAGTTCCGATGAGATGACGTCCGCGTAGAACTCGTCAGCTTCGGTTATGCGTTGAGCGAGAACCTTTTCAAAACCGTCAAATGCAATGGTGTCGCTTGCCGATTTCTGCTCTCTGGTCGTTACGACGGTCCGGGAGAGATCTATATCCGTTAAACGCAGGCGGATGATCGCCTCGCCGCCGGCCGGAATTGAAAGCTGGTAATTTGCGGCTGCCTTGGTACCTGTAATCGCGGGATTTATGGCACCGGTTTTTCCGTGGATGATATATTCACCGATCCCGTCTTTTACGAACGGAGTTCGATTCGCAGCGTTAAAGAGCCGCTCGTTGTTCGTTTCGTTTTCGGTGAATAGGAGCTGCGGCGAGTCGTCACAATAGAGCCGCCGCATGCCGTAATCGCCACGTTCGATCTCGATGACACCATCATCGACACTGTGCAGCTTGCAGTCAGGATCAGATCCATCCCACGTCCATGTGTTCCGAAACCAGATCGTCGGCAAGACATTTATCGTTGCCTTCTCCGGGCCGCGGTTGGCGACGGTGATCTTGATCAGAATATCTTCGACATCAGCCTTGGCATATTCGACAAACACGTCGAAGTATCTGTCATCGTCGAAAATTCCAGTATCGATCAACTCGAACTCACCTTGCAGCTTTGTCCGGCTCCGGTTCGCGTCGATCAATTGCTGATATGGAAACTCCGCCTGCGGGTACTTGTACAGAAACTTCATGTACGAGTGCGTCGGCGTCGAGTCGAGGTAATAGTAAAGTTCCTTCACGTCCTCACCGTGATTTCCTTCGTTGGCCGTTAATCCGAACAGGCGTTCTTTGAGGATCGGGTCTCGGCCATTCCAAAGCGCGACCGCAAAACAGATCCGTTGATGACGGTCGCAGATGCCGCCGAGGCCGTCTTCGTTCCACCGATATGCGCGCGAACGCGCGTGATCGTGCGGAAAATAGTCCCATGCCGAGCCGTCCGCGCTGTAATCTTCGCGTACCGTTCCCCAAGCCCGCTCGCTCAGGTACGGGCCCCAGCGCTTCCAGTGTTTATTGCGGGAGTTAGACTCTTCGAGACGTTTTTGTTCTGCGCTCATAGGGCGCTCAGCTTCGACGGTGCTAATACGCTATATCTCCGAATAGAAATAAAGCCTCACGCCATTCGGGTCGGCGATTTGAAACGAGCGATGGCGCCACGGCATGTCAGCGATGGTTTTGGCGATCGGCACATTCTTCCCGACCAGTTCGTCATAGAAGGCGTCAACGTCATCGAGCTCAATTACGATAGCAAAGCCGCGTGGTCGTTCCTGGCTCCAGACCCAATCTTCGTCCTCTTGAGGCATTGTCAGCACCTCGATCATTCCCGAGCCGGCCATAAAGGTCGTCCCTTTATCATCCACGGCACGGTCCCAGCTCTCGCTGATCGCAAATCCGAGAACGTTCTTATAGAACTCGACCGAGCGGTCGTAGTCATGGGTAAAAAACGCGCATCGAAATTGCTTTGCCATCGATCTAGAATAACTTCGCCGAAGCCTTAAGCATATTCCGGATTTGCTCTCGTGCCTCGTTGCTAAGTTGGCCGGCGTAAAGATCGCTTTTCAAATGCTGATCGATTGTGCGGGCCGCCGAGCTGAGCAATTGTGACTGTTCGAGGTAGTGAACGCACGGTTCGCAGGCCGCAAGATGAAGCCTCATGACGAACCTTTCCCGAACTGTTAGCTTGCGGTCGATCGAAGCGGAGATGATCTTGACTATTTCCTTGCACGCCGGCAGGAAGTGCCACGTCGCGACGTTAAAGGCCCGTTTCACACTTTTAACGATCCACATCATTCAGACCACTTATGCCTTTTTGAACCAATTTAATTCCATGCATCGTCGTAACCCCATTCTCGCGCGATGCATCATCACCCAAAAGTTTTCGGAGGTAAGCTGCAGGACCTCGCAAACATCGACTGTGTCGAGGCCTTCCATCTCGCGCAGCGCAAAAACGCCCGCGACGCGATCCGGCAGCTTGCCGAGACACCGTTGAAATGTCGACCTGAATTCCGTTTGTTCCATCGCGGCTTCGGGCGAGATGGCCCAATCCACGGGCATAAGATCATATTGCCAGTGGTCTTTCCATCGCCCGTCCGGCTGAAAGAACTCGTCAAAGTCGCCGTCGCCTGGTCCGTTGCCAGGAAGCGGCTGCTCGCGTGCAGACCTTCTGAAATGATCGACGATCTTGTATTTAAGTATCCCCGTGAGCCATGTCCGCTCCGTGGATCTGCCGCTGTACGAATCTATCGACTGGATCGCCGACAGCAACGTCTCCTGCACACAGTCTTCCGCCACATCCTCATCACGTAGGCGCACAACAGCATATCGGAAAAGATAGTCTCCGTGTTCATCGACCCATGCACTCGGGTCGATCGGAGAAACCTTTTCAATTGTCACTTCGACTGTTGCGGTCTCTGCGGGCTGCATAGGGTTTGACGGGTACGGAGAAGCCTTGGCTGGCATAATATCACGCCCGAATACCGACCCTGATCGATCTGATCAGGGTCGCCGGAGCGACATTGCGCGGTAAGGCTCGCTTCAGGGCCTTTTTCAAACGCAGTATGTCTCGTTGGTCCTGAAGCGAGGCCCTCTCGAGATCGGGTCCCCTGTCGAGCTCGAACCGTCTGCTTTGTGAAACGGCCTCTTTGACCTGGTCGTTCATCGCGAGTGTCCTCCCAAGCGGGCAAGGTGCCCAAAATTACATTATTAATATCCGCCTAAACCGACGGGTTATTCCCGCAACATAAGAAATTTCTACCTACCCTCGAAATTTTTTGTAAGGATTTCGCTTATCGTCCGACAAACAGGTGTAAGCGATCATTTTCGATACGAATTTTTGAGGAGTGCAATAATGACGACCGAGATAACACCGGAGATCTTTGAAGTAGAGGCGATGCCGCATATCGACGACATTTATCGGACCGCCTTGCGCCTTACGCGAGCCGCTGCCGAGGCGGACGACCTCGTGCAAGAGACATATATGCAGGCGTGGAAATCGTTCGGCCAATATCAGGTGGGGACGAATTGTCGTGCGTGGCTATACAAGATACTTTTTAACAAATTTGACCATCATCGGCGAAAGAATTATACGCGGGCGAAGTATTTTCAGGAGGCAGACGAGCTTGTCTTTGCGTCTGCCGTACGCACTCCATCCGTTCCCGAGCACCTGACAGACCGCGACGTCATTGCAGCGCTCGATAGTTTGCGCGAGCACTATCGCAGCGTTGTTCTTCTGGCCGATGTGCACGAGTTTGATTACAAAGAGGTCGCTGAGATCCTCAACATCCCGATCGGGACTGTTATGTCGCGTCTAAATCGAGCACGGACGCAACTCAAGAAGGTTCTCGCGCGCACCGCCATCGAATACGGGATCAAGTCGGCGCGGCAACTGATCGCCGCCTAAACGTTTCTCCCGTAACTCCTCAAGGGTTACACTCGGCGTTGAGATAGCGAGGATCTCAACGCCTTTTTCGTATTAAGATGGAAGCCTTGTCATTTCGGGCCGGGTAGCGGCCCGTTTTATCTATTTCGTCGAGATTAGCTTGACGGAGCCGACGATACCTGAGGGTAAGACTTTTATTTTGTTCATGTCCTGTGCCTGAAATCTTTCTCCATAACGAAGATTGAGCAGCCGGTAGTCAGGCAATCGATGCCCGGCCATATAGTTTAGCGCGGTGTTACCGACAACGATCTTTAGGTCGTTACCGCCGGGTTTCAACAGTCGCGTTACGTCCAGTCGGTACGGCGGAGCCCAGAGCGAGCCGGCTCGCTGCCCGTTGACATAAATTACGGCAGCCTCGCGGATCGGCGGATCAAACCAGGTCTGCATTCCGTTTGTGATCGGCGTGACGGGCAGTGGTGTTCCTTCGCCGAAGTCTAAACTGACGGCCTGGCCGCCGTTGAGAAATTCGGTGGAGACGTCGAACAACTTTTCGTACGCCGCCGTTCCCGAAAAATTTCGCGTGGCCTCGTCATCGGCCCATGAGTGAAGTTTGCTCATCGGAATCGGCTGTCCGGTCCCGAACGAAACGCGCCAGTCTGAATTGAGGTCGATAGTCGACGCGATCTCCTCGTATTTCTTAAACTCCGGCATGCCGGTGCGTTTCGAAAATACGACAACGTGCGATTGGTAGGGCTCGAAACTAAGGGCGATGGT
>DASXPW010000004.1:0-3839 GCA_036493385.1 Pyrinomonadaceae bacterium | reverse complement strand
TGGAGTCGGCGTCGGTTTTTGGCCCACAGCCGCAATCGAAATGCATGTGGCGAAGAAGAGTGAAGCGATCAAGCGGGGCATTTTTTGCATAACAAAATCTTAGAGGGCAGAAGAGAGCAAATGGTTCGCGGCCAAATGCTCTCTCGTGCCCTCAGTTGTCTTCAGCAATTATTGCTGATCGGTTGTCTGCTTAACTTCTACGTTCTGGTTGATACCGCGGCTGACGAGTAATTTGATCTCGACGCGGCGATTTTGCTGGCGACCCTCGAGCGTTGAGTTGTCCGCGACCGCTTGAAGCTCACCAAAACCATGCGAAGTTCCGATCCGGCGAAGCGGTACATTGCCCATCTCGGCCAGATAATCAACAACAGCCTGTGAGCGACGATCGCTCAGCCGTTTGTTCATCAGCTCGCCGCCATCGCTCGATGCAAAGCCTGTAACTTCGATCGAATAGCCCTTTAGCCCTTGGGCTGCCTGTGCTATCTGGTCAAGCTGTGCTTTGGCATCCGGCGAAAGGACCGCGCTGCCGACCTTGAAGTTGACCGTTGCTGTCGATTGAACCACGTAATCGTCAAGTGACGAGATGCGCTGGTTGGTCGCGTTTACACCGGCAACGGCTGCATCGGCTGTTTCCTGAGCCGCTTTGGCACCGCCGCGAGCGGCATTTGAGATCGCCATCAGCTCATCGATCTGACCGGCGACCTTCTGCTCATTTTGCTCGGCCAGCGTGAGACGCTCTTCAGCCGGAGCGACACGTGTCTCGATCGACTGTGCCGTTCGGAAATCGTTTTTATCAAAACGAACCTTTGTCGCCGCCAGTTCGCCATTGGCGTCCCCACGGCCCTCGACCGTCATATACAGACCGCGGACGATCTGGTTCGAGGCGATCCTGTCGCCGCCGCCAAAGAACCCGCCCTTTGTCTTAATGCTGGCTTCCGGTCCAAGCACGATGCGTGTGTCATTACCGGTCGTGTCACGCAGAACGAAGGTGCCGGCATCGTCTTTTGATACGACCGTTCCTTCGAGCTTGTATTTCTGCCCGCTGGTAAGCGAGCGGACCTGACCCGCGTTCATGTCCGGCGCATTTTGAGCAATTGCACCGACGACCCCGATGAAAAGTGCCAAGAACAACACTGAAATTCGATTTAGCATATGAACTCTCTCCTCTAAAGTAATATTGCCGAAACCCTTTACGCCATTGCACAGGATGCACTGTTCGGGCGACCTCGTTGCATAATCCACTCATTGAACAGGATCGAAAGTGAGGGTGTTGCGATCTGGTTGTTCATTGCGGCCTTTTCAATCTCAAAAATCCGTCGTTTGGACCTAGCGTAATGCTGCTTCTCGCGGCAATCGTTAACAACTCCTATGCCAAAAGTCGGCATTAACCGACCTTTTTCGACATAGCTGACCGAGAGGCGGCCGCTACGCTTTTATTTACAAGGCTTTCTGTACGCACACAAATTCTCAATTTGCTTTATGTTTTTGGCTTTGATTCTTTAATTTAGGTCAGCGAGTGTATGAAATCGTTACGTAAGGTCGCCGTCTAATGACCGGAATTCCGGACGAGTCGGAAAATTACTGCAAGCATACATAATAGTGAACTACTTTCCAACACTTTTTTTATTTTCGGCCAATTATTCGTAATTAAACGCGTTATTTTCGAGATAATCCTTCAAAAATGCGAGGAATTTTTCTGCGTCAGCACCGTCGACGATGCGGTGATCATAGGTCAATGCAAAGTACGCCATCGTACGTATGGCTATCGAATCGTCGCCGTCCGCCGAGGTGAGGACCTTCGCTCGCTTCTCGATCGTTCCTACGCAGAGGATCGCTACCTGGGGCTGGTTGATGATCGGGGTGCCGAAGAGACCGCCAAAAACGCCCGGATTGGTGATCGTGAACGTGCCGCCCTGGACCTCATCCGGA
This sequence comes from Pyrinomonadaceae bacterium, assembly GCA_036493385.1. GTDB lineage: Bacteria > Acidobacteriota > Blastocatellia > Pyrinomonadales > Pyrinomonadaceae > OLB17. The sequence goes on along the minus strand of DASXPW010000004.1, from coordinate 1,910 downwards.
TTGAGGCGTTTTAGCCGGGCGCGGTCTGCCAGGTCGTTTGCCTTCTGTGCAAACTCCGAAAGAGTCAACGTGTCGGCATTCTTGATGACAGGTACGATCAGCCCCCATTCGAGGGCGACAGCCATACCGAGATTTATGTCGGCCTTATAAATGATCTGGTCGCCCGCAACCTGTGAATTGACGATCCTGAACCGCTTGATCGCATTCGTCACGCCCTGAAAGATGAACGGCATGAACGTCAGCTTTGTCCCGAACCGAGCCTGGAAATCTTCCTTATGATGCTGGCGAAACCGCGCGACATTTGTCATATCGATCTCGTAAACGCTCGTGACGTGGGCCGACGTCTGCTTTGAGAAGACCATGTGCTCGGCGATCTTCTTTCGCATGACCGACATCTTCTCGACGCGGTCTTCAAGCATTGCCTGCGGCTGCGGCGCTGCGTAATCCGCTTTCCTTGTCGCCGGCTGCGGCGTCGGGACCGAACGCGAGATAGCCGGTGCGGTCGGAGCACCCGTTCGCAACAGGTCCTGCGGACGGAGCGCTGCTCCAGTTTCAATGAACGAGAGGATGTCCTTTTTCGTTACCCGGCCCGAGATGCCAGAGCCAGGAATGCGCGTGATGTCGATCCCGTGCTCCTTGGCGATGTTGCGAACGAGCGGGCTGCTCTTTGTCCGCCTCAACTCGTCGATGTCGGCTGTGTGGCCGTTCGAGCCGCCGTTCGCTCCTGCTGAAGCCGCTCGTGCCTGCGGTTGCGGTTGAACGACAACGGGCAGTGGCTGCGTTTCCGGCGTCGGAGCGACGGGTGCGGGCTGGGCTGCCGGCTGTGGCTTGGGCGACGCAGCAACGGCACCAGACGAGGCACCTACGCGCGCTAACACAGCACCGACCTCGACCGTCTCGCCTTCTTTGACAAGAATTTCGAGAAGCTTGCCTCCCGCGGGGCTTGGCACTTCGGCGTCCACCTTATCAGTCGAGATCTCAAGCAGAGCTTCGTCCTTCTCTATCGTATCGCCAACAGACTTAAGCCATTTCGAAACCGTGCCCTCCGTAATGGACTCACCCATCTGCGGCATGATCACGTCAACGGACTGCGGATTGCGGATTGCGGACTGCGGATTTGCCGGTTCCGCAGGTACTGTCGAGGCTTGCCCTATCGCCGTTGTTGCTGCCGCCACATCAGCTTTATCATCCGGCTCGACTTCAGTGGAAACTGGAACTGCAGCGACGGACTCCGGACTTTGGACTTTGGACTCCGGACTTTGGACCGCAACAGGCTGCTCGCCCTCGGCCCCGATCACGGCCAGAACGGTCCCGACCTCGACAGTGTCGCCTTCCTGGTAGCGGATCTCAAGGAGCGTTCCCTCGCCCGGGCTCGGAACCTCGGCGTCAACCTTGTCAGTTGAGATCTCGAGCACCGCTTCGTCCTTGTCGATGTGATCGCCGACCGACTTCAGCCACTTGGAAACCGTGCCCTCGGTGATCGATTCGCCCATCTGAGGCATCACCACTTCAACGCTCATACTTTCTCCGCCTTTGATCCTTTGAAGTCCGTAAAAATAATAGGATACAAGAATTCCAACGGCATTGGAATTTCCCTCGCTGCGCGGTTATCGACGTCAACGCGATTTTTTGTGATCTCTGCGGTTTCTTTGCGGACTTGGGGTCTAGCAAAACCATTTCAGATAAAGAACACTAAGCGAAGACACGGAGACCACGGAGAAGAATAAAGAGAGAAGCGATCAACTTACGGGCGTTTCTAAGTCGAAATTGTCCCAACTTTGTCTCACCCTTGTCTCAGGCTTGTCCCACTTCGGTCTGCAGCATGGAAACTATTGAAACTATGTGAGTTAGCTCTCCATTTGAGGCTTGTCCCACGTTTTTTGCAAAAATTTTATTTTTGCTGTCATTTG
>DASXPW010000003.1:0-3730 GCA_036493385.1 Pyrinomonadaceae bacterium | reverse complement strand
GTGTTAAAGTCGATATCGCCGGTCTATCTCTCGTATGCCATCTCGACCGCGTATTTTGCACGAGCCCCACACCGGCATTGACGCGAGAATGGTCGCGGCGACGCGATTCCTTCTCGCCGCAAGCGCGCTCATTATTATTCTCATAGATCCGACCGAGCCCGACCGCTTTGTCTTTGAGACGCATGCGGTTTTGATCCTGTACACCGTATATAGCCTTTACGTCTTTTTATCGGTACAGTTTGGCAAGCGTCTTCCGCCGATCGTTCAGCATCACTCGTGGTGGATCGACACAGGCTCATATCTTGTACTGGTCTCGCTGAGCAGCGGAACAAACAGCATATTTTTCTTTTTCTTCTTCTTCGCGGTGCTTACGGCGGCATTCGCACGTGGGTTTCGCACGGGTTTTGCCGTGTCCGCTGTTTCGGCGATCGGGTTTTGGTTCGTCGCTCTCTTCACCACGCCGGGGGAAACGAATTTTAACCTGAGCCGATTTCTTCTTCGGCCGCTGTCCTTGCTCGTGCTCGGTTACTTGATGTCGAGATGGGGCGGTTATGAAAACAGGTCGGTTCGCCGACTCGAGCTATTGCGTCAAATAGGCACGGTTTCAAACCCTCGCTTTGGCATCAATCGGACGATCACCGTTAACCTCGAACTGATCCGCGCGTTTTACGACGCCGACGCCTGCCTATTTGTCGTCAATGAACCGGGTTCTGAGACGCTCTACGCCTATCATTCTGGAGGATTGCATACCAGCCAGTATCCAAACTCTCTCAGGACCGATTCTGCGCTTGGGTCAAAGCTACTTTCACCGGGCGAGGATCTAGCGGCCCTCTTCAGCGGTCATCCGCTAAGTTTCACGCGGCAATTGAAATTCCGCGTTTTCGATTGCGTCACCCGAAAATTCGTCGCGGCACAACCGGCGCCGTTTGTCGATCTCTTCGAGGCCCTTGAAACAAAGTCACTGCTCACAACGCCGATTTACTATCGCAAGCAATCTATCGGGCGAGTTTTCGTCTATTCCAACAGGGTGAACGTCTTCGACAGCAGCGACATACCCTTTCTTCTCCAGACGGTCGACTATTTTATTCCGATCGTGGAAAACATCCGGCTTGTAGACCGCATGGCGAGCGATGCGGCTGAGCAGGAAAGAAAGAGGATCGCGCGCGATATTCATGACAGCATCATCCAGCCATACATCGGGCTGCAGATCGGCATCGAATCGCTGCTGCATTACGCCGAAGGCGACGGTTTGGTCGATGGGCCGCTCTCATCGCGCATCCATCGCCTAAAACAGATCGCCGATCAAGGCATCGAGGACCTCCGTAACTACGTGCACGGGTTGACCGAGGCTGCCGCACGGAGAACTGCCTTTCGCGATTCGCTGCATCGGTTTGCCGAGAAATTTACCGACGGCACGGGCATTAATGTCGAGTTAAATTACGCTCCCGGTTTGTCGGTACGCGACCGTCTGGCGGCCGAGGCATTTCAGATCGTTGCCGAGGCAATGAGTAATGTTCGTAAACATACCTACTCGGATGTTGCGGTCGTAAATCTTACGTCAGAGGGTCAGAACTTGATCATTGAGATCGCGAACAAGAACGACGGGGGCGATCATTTTGAATTTACGCCAAAATCGATCGCTTCGCGGGCAGATTCGCTCGGCGGCGAGTGTAATGTTTTAAATCTGAACGACACTACAAGTGTAAGAGTGTCGATCCCGATGTAACGACTGGTCCGTGTTTATGGATTTCAAAAGATCACCGATCAAGGTCTTCGTTCTTGACGATCACTCGGTCGTCCGCGAGGGCGTGCGGATGATCCTGGAAAACGACGATCAAGTCATTCTCACAGGTGAGGCAGCCAATATTAAAGACATGCTCCAGTTAGTCGAGCGAGACCACCCGGATGTCATCTTGCTCGATCTCATGTTAGCGGACGGAAACTCGCTGTCGGCAATACCAAAGATCCTCGAAATCCACCCCGAGGCGCGGATCCTGGTTTTTACGGGCGTCATCGACGAGGACATGCATAAAAAAGCGCTGCTTAGCGGCGCTCACGGCGTACTGCTAAAAGAGCGTGCCGGCTCCGTTCTTGTAACCGCCATCAAAAAGCTCTGCGACGGCGAGGCCTGGATCGACCGCCATCTGACGGCGAAGGTCCTGCATGATGCCGCACACTCGGAGCAAACGCGCTCGGCCATTGTGCGGAAGTTCGACACGCTGACGAACCGCGAGCGCGACATTGTTCGACTGATCGCCGAGGGACACAACAATAGCTTTATCGCCGAAAAGCTCAACATGTCCGAAAAAACCGTTCGCAATCGTCTCACCGTCATCTACAGCAAACTCGAAGTCACCTCACGCCTCGAACTCGCCATGCTCACCTCTCAAGAGGGCATCGACCTGTCATAACATCTGCTGCCATACCGCATAACAAAATTTTCTTCCATTCCGGGACATTTGTCCTATGAAAGTCAGGACAACCGCCTCTATCCTGCAGAAAATTTGTAAATATACTTTCACCATACTGATTTGTTCACCCGTTATCGGTAGCTGTTAGTTATTCCTCTTTCGCGAGTCCCCTGGACCCGCAGGCGTGAAGGCATTTGTTTTCATCTCTGCGTGGGAGGCGGTTTGACCGCTGGCGCGAATAGTGGCCGATTCGGGATATGCGGCAGCCGTTTATCGGCTTGCCGCCGTTCGACTTGATCGCGTATTCGAGTTCGAACAAAAAAACAGAAAAACTTTAACAGGAGTAGAGACCGCGTGTCTCAAAACAACAATGTCCACATTAAGAAAAGTCGATGACTGGGTCGGTGCTTCTGGATAGGGCGGCCCGCGCGCCCCAGGTGTCCTCGGTTGTGTGTTCGCTTGTCAGGCGGATGGCGCACCTTTGAGGCATTCAGCATTTGAATGTTAGAGCGCCCCGATCGCATATCTTAAGTTTTCCGGCAGTATTTATCCGATTCGCCCCCCTCAAACGCCTCTATTGTTCAAGTTTGGATTCGAAGGCAAACGGAGCCACCAAGCTTCGTACCAACTTCCCGCCAACGGGATCGGAGAACTTATGAGAATCAGAAAAATTTTTGGATATTCGAAAACAACAACAGCCGTGCTGCTAGTGCTGGCCGGCACCCTAAGCCTGCTAGCCGCCGGCTTCTATACAACGCCTAAAACGAATGGCTCGTCCGCAAAAGGCGCAGGGGCGACGAGCAAGACATTTCTAGGTCAGCTTCCGTCCAAGTCGCCGTTCATGAATTTTCTCGGCGACGCGACAGTTACGACCGATCTGGCTGATTACGCTCCTGGAGCCACGGTAAACATCTCCGGTAGCGGATTTTGGAGCAATGAGATCGTCACGCTCCAGGTTATTCATACGGACGGTACCGCCGAGGGTGGTGAGGGACACGAGCCTTGGACGGTGATTGCGGATGCGAATGGCAATTTTTCGTCAAGCTGGTATGTGAACCCGGACGACTCGGTAGGCAGCTCGTTCAAGTTAACGGCGATCGGCGCGAGCTCGGGTTTCACGGCGGCTACAACGTTCACCGACAACATTGGCGTCAATCTCGACCAATGCCAGAATATTGATCTCACCCACCTAAATGATCCGTGCGGCACGGTAGGAAACGGCCATCCTGACTGGGCCAACGGTGACATTAATAAACAAAACTCTCAGTATCGCGAGGGTGATGGACTGCCGTACCGGGCGGCATTCACTCAAGTGCCAA
>DASXPW010000002.1:0-7217 GCA_036493385.1 Pyrinomonadaceae bacterium | reverse complement strand
ACAACGGCAAACAGAATTTAACATAGGCTACATAGCAAACGCAATGGTTTCTTGATTTGCCGCTCGCCACGCCTTATCATCGATAATTCACGCCGGAGTGGCGAAATTGGTATACGCACCAGACTCAAAATCTGGCGGGATTCACTTCCCATGTCGGTTCGAGTCCGACCTTCGGCACCACATTTGATTCACTAAAAAACCCAAGACTCGATACTCGTTTTCGCGTGATTTGAAGGGGTTTCTCTGGGGTTCACTTTATTGAATGTCGTGCAGTAAATTGAATCTATTGGATATAAAATGTGCGGAGAGGTAAACCGCTCCGCACCTTTGTCTGTTCAGTCAATTCACGTTAGAACGAGAATTTCGCTCCTAAACGCAAAGCCGACGGATACTGAAAGATCGTACCGGCCCCATAAAACGGATTCGGAACGTTCGGCGCACCAGCCACGGACGTCGTGATCAGAAATGTCTGATCAAGCGTCACCGCGCGCTGCGTGTTTGTTACGTTAAACCAGTCGGCAGTAAAACGAAGCTCCTTTGACTCGGAAAACTTGATCGGATAGTAGAATCCGAGATCGAGATTCCAGGTCGTCGGCGATCGATTTGAGCCGATGGCACTCGAGATGCCGCTGTCTCCGTTGATAGCTGAAAGATCCGGAATGATCGCGGTACCTCGCGGCAGACCAAATCCCTCATTGTTTCCATAGACCGGATGCGGGATCAATTGGTTGAACGGAATACCGGATTGAACGTAGAAGTTGCCCGAGAGGACAAGCCTCCACGGAGTCTGGTAACTGCCGTTGAACTTGAACTGATGTGGCCGGTCGTTCGGAAGGCGTCCGTAGGTGTTATTGAGCAAACTGACCAGGTCGAACAGCGATGTGATGTTCGGGTCAGCCTGACCATTGTCATTACGGAAAAGGCCCTCGTAGTTACCTATCAAGCTCGAGAACACATACGACATCTGGTACGAAAAATTATTCGAGAAGCGTCGGTTAAGTGTGAACTCGAGTCCGCGATAGTATCGACGAGCACGACCAAAGCAACCGATAGCCGGATTGCTGCACGCCTTGAACTCGGTGTTGCCTGTTGGTCCACCTGCCGTTCCCGGTCCAAGCGGCTCGCCCGGGTTGAACAGGAAGTAGGTGTTGCCATCGTCGAACGATCCGTCCTCGATGACCGAACCCTGTGCACGATAGATGCCGCGGGCGCTAAAGACGGTGTTTTTCCAAACTTCCGTTTCTACGCCGGCCGTCCATTCGTTTACAGTTTGCGGTTTTAAGCCGATATCGATCGGCGTCGGGTCGGCACCCAGATTTCGAGTGTTGAAATTCGATGCAATGATCGCGCCGAGCGGCGCGCTGTACTGGCTAACATTAAAGTTCTTGTCCGTCTGGCTGCCACCGCCGCCTGCTCGAACATTGAGATCGAGCGGGATCGGCGTTTCGACGAATCGTGCGTAGTTGGCAAAGACCTTCATCTTACCCTTGCCACGCGGATCCCACGAAAAGCCGATGCGCGGCTGCAGAGTGTCAAACAGATTGTTGAGCGCCAGGTACGACCCGCCGTCGGCATTTGCCGACTGCTGAAGGTCCCAGCGGACGCCGAGATTGAGCTGAAAATTCCTGGTAATGCGCCAGTCGTCCTGGGCATACCAGCTTTCAACATTTGTCGTTGTGTTCGCGTTCAATTTAAAGTCGCGAACTCGTGTCGTGACCCGGACAAGAACAGGATTGTTGTTCAGCTCTGCTGGGGTGATGTCGGTTACAACGCCGATCGATGTTGCTCCGCCGGGCAGCGTGCCGCCGGCGGCCTGCAATGCAGCAAGGTTCTGCGCGGCAAATGACTGCAGCACGCCCGGACCCGCCGTGATATTCGGATTGAGCGGGCAGACAACCGTTGATGTTCTGATCGTGCAGATCTCAAAGTTGTTTGTCACGCGGAAGCCGGCGACCGTTCGATTATCCAGATCGGTACCGTTGTTGTTTCCAATGCCGTTTGGATTTGCAAAAACATTGCTCGGACCGGTCGAGTCCTGGAAGATGTTGTATTTGTTCTGATAGAACTCGAAACCATACTTGAAAGTATGCTGGTCCCAGATGTTCTGCAGCCGAGCTGCGGCCTCCCACCGGTCACGGCTCTGCGTCTGGTAGAGACCAAATCCCGCGCTTCGGACATAGTTTCTTTGCAGCGTGCCGCCGGGGACGTATGCGAAATCAACCTGGCCCGTTCGGCCGATCCCGGTCACGCCCGTCTGATTGATCGGTGCCACTGTTCCATCGGGCGCGAGGATCGCAAATGCATCCGTCACGAGCGGGATATCAAGCGATGTTGCCGGGATCAAATTGTTTCTTTGGAAGTGCATTCCGAAAGAGAACTCGCCGATCCAGTTCTGACTAATATTTGAATTCAGGCGGGCTGAATAGTTGTGACCGCCGGTCTCGCGCGTGCCTTGAAAGGCGCCTTCGTCAACGCCGAAGCCATTCACGATATCGAGATTCTGGCCGTACAGGTGGCCTTTCTCAGTCGTGAAATCGCCGAAGGTCGAGAAGTTGAACGTATTGTTGTTATTTACCTGCCACGTGATCTTGCCCGAGTAAAACGGGGTCTTGATCTTGCCTTCGACCTCGCGATGGAAAGTCTGTGTCAGATAGTGATTGGTGCGGAATTGCGGATTAATTGCCGCAAAGAAAGTCAGACGGTTCTTGATGATCGGGCCGCCGATATCCGCACCCGCATCAAGCTCTGAATAACCATTCGGCGCCAGGCCCGTGAACGGAAAATTCTTTGTTTGTCGGACAAAGCTTTGTGGCAGGCCATAGGCAAAGACGTCGCCGTGATAATCATTGCCGCCGGTCTTCGTGATGACATTGAAAACGCCGCCGGTCGAGAGACCCTGATCGGCGCCGAAAGCGCTGGTCTTGATCTGGACTTCCTGCACGAACTCGAATGGCAGGTTGGCACCGCCGCCGCCAAACGCCGGGTCAGTGGTGTTGATGCCGTCAAGAATGTAGCTGTTTTCAGGTCCCGATGAACCCGCAACCGACGGATCTCTTTCACGGCCCGAAGCGTCGCGCAAGCCAGACCGCGCAACAGTCGGAGCGATCGTGTATAGACCTTGCACGGTTCGTGCCGTCGGAATATTGGAGAAAAATTCTGTCGAGACATTGGCGCCTTGCACATTTGTCGATTGATCGATGTCAGGTGTAGCGACGACATCGACCGTGGCACCGGTGCCGGCAACCGTAAGTGCAATATTTACCGTGCTGCCGCGTTCCAGGTTGACCTCTACGTTGTCCTGCTTGTAGGGGCTAAAGCCTTTGGCAGAAGCGACGTCGACGGTATACCGTCCCGGCGGCACCGACGAGAAACGATAATAACCACCCTCGTCTGTAGTAGTAGTCTGCGGCCGCAGCATATTTGGGCCGCTGATCGTAACAGTGATCGCGGGTACCACGGCTCCGGCCTGGTCCGTTACGGTCCCCTCTACGACGCCTGTCGTCGAGGTTTGCGAAAACGAATTTGTGACCGAAAAGCCGATGGTAACTAAAACTACGAACGCAAGAATGATTGCGTGTTTAGTTAACATACTGAACTCCTTAAACTGATTTACTTAGAGAAAAAAGTCTGAGACTTCTGTTCTAAAAGTGGGCAATCAGTATTCCCGTTAACGGATCGATTCATCCCGTCGCAGGGGGTTCATTTTGGTGCATTGCGGATCTGAAGCATGGCGGTTGAGGAAAGCGGGTTTTTCAGTCGAAGGCGATATGCCAGTTAACGCGGCGATCAGGTGCGACATTCATTCTGATGAATGTCGTTCAATAAATTGAATGCGGCTAACTTTTGGCGTTGGGTTCGATTCACGAAAATGTGAAAGTTTTTTCCATATTTTCGGAAATCTGAGGTGATGAGCCTAGTCGATAGCGAGGAAACGGTCAGTCGCTTTGATGCCGTACCTCTTCATTTTTGCGTGAAGCGTAGTGGCGTTTATGGAAAGCATTTTGGCCGCGGCAGCCTGGTTTCCACTGGTTTTCATCAATGCCCACTTGATCATTCCCGTTTCGATCGCGGCCATCTCGCTTTCGAGATCGATCGGATCGTCGGACTTTCGGGGCCGCTTTTGGCCCAGTATTTTCTTGAGCGAGTTGACCTCGCGTAAGAAGACCAGGGCCAATGAGCGCAAGGCCTCAAGCCGTGTTTCGGCCAAAACAAGGTCGGCGACCTCGGTTTCCTGCAACGTGAAATTAGCGCTCGATCCGGTAGACACTACCTGAGCTCTCTGGTGGCTGGCGCGCAGCCCGCTCGATTCGTACGGCATAGTAGACATCCCTATTACAATCGAATCTGTAAAACCATCATTACCAGAGGAAACGTAATAGACGGCCGCGCGGTTTCGTCGAATTGTGCAAAAAGCTCGCGACGTGGTATCCCGACATCCGGTTAATAGTAAAGACACCACCGAATGACAGTTTGTGTTGAATAGTCGGAAAAAAGTTGCTTTGGTTAACGCATTTTCTTCGATTTTGTGAAAAAAACCGCTGGCAAATCGGCCCGGCGTTATGGCATCATATGAAGCACTGGGGGTGATATTATGATAGATAATAAAACTGAGGTGATAAGTCACTAACCTTTCGTTTTTATAAACGAAAAACGAAAACAGCATGCTTTGCGGTATGCTGTTTTTTATTTTGCCGCGAGCGCCTGTGGGCTGCGGCTGACGTGAATGAAGCTGTCTGATTACGATTACGATCTGCCTGACGAGCTGATCGCGCAGGAGCCGCTCGCGGACCGGAACGCATCGCGAATGCTGACGGTCGACAGGTCGAGCGGCGCTCTTGAACATCGAAGGTTTTCCGAGCTGCCGACCTTTTTGCGGCATGGCGATGTACTGGTCCTCAACAATACAAAGGTCTTTCCCGCGCGGCTGCTGGGCCGATCTGAAACGGGCGCGCAGGTCGAGGTCTTTCTTGTCTGCGAGATCAAAAACGATGTGTGGGAGGCTCTGGCGCGACCCGCGCGGCGACTGCCAAAAGGAAAGCGGATCGTGTTTAGCGATGACCTGTCGGCTGAGGTGATCGAACGCAGACCGGACGGCTCGGTCATCGTCCGATTTGAGCATACGGGAAGCTTTGCCGACGTGCTCGACCGCGTCGGCAGGACGCCGCTGCCGCCTTATATCAAACGTGACGAAGGCCGTGGGCCCGATGACGACCGCGTCAGATATCAGACCGTTTTTGCAAAGCATCGCGGCTCGATCGCGGCGCCGACCGCGGGGCTGCATTTCACGCCTGATGTGATCGAGGCTATCAAAAATAATGGTGTCGAGGTTGTCGAGATGACGCTGCATGTTGGTTATGGGACGTTTGAGCCGGTCCGCGTCGATGACCTGAAGGAGCATCGAGTGAGCCCGGAAATTTACGAAATAGATACGGAAACGGCTGATCGGCTCAAGGCCGCACGAAGTGATGGCCGCAGGATAATTGCCGTCGGCACGACCACTACAAGAGCGCTTGAAACTACCATCACGCGCGACGGCAAATTTACCGCGGGACGCTTTGCGGCGGACCTGACGATCGTGCCGGGATATAAATTTAAAGCGGTCGATGCGCTGTTGACCAATTTTCATCTTCCAAAAAGCTCACTGCTGGTTTTGGTTTCCACATTCACGGGACACGAACTTATAATGAAAGCGTACGAGCATGCCGTAGCTGATCGATATAGGTTTTACAGCTACGGCGATTGTATGTTCATAGCGTAAAAGCAAATGGCTGTGCTCGAAACAATCAAGAGCCTGTTTGTACCGGCCCGGCCGGCCGAGCCGGAGCACGTGGTGCCCGCTCCGCCGACCACTTATGCGATCAAACCGCTGACGATCGACAATATCAAAGAGCTGCTGCGGTTGAATTTACGATGTTTCACGGCCGGCGACAGCTATAACAAACACACGCTCAACTACCTCCTGAACGAGCCGCTGACTATCAGCTACCGGCTCGTGACGCCGTCGGACGAGCTGGTTGCCTTTGCCTTTGCGATGGTCAATAAAAATGGTGCCGCGCATCTGACGACGATCGGCGTCGCTCCGGAACACCGCCGTCGAGGTTTGGCTCAGCGGCTGCTAAAACATTTCGAAAAAACTCTCAAAGCAAAAGGCATCGGCACGATCATGCTCGAGGTCCGCGTCGGAAATTTTCCCGCCCAAAACCTGTACCGCGAACTTGGGTACACGGTCGTCCAGCGCATCAACAACTACTACAACAACGGCGAAGACTGTTACCTCATGATGAAGGCCCTCGCTTGAAGATCAGCCTGCCGAAAATTTACCCGATCACGGACCGGCGTCTGTCGGGCCTGTCGCACGCCGAGCAAACCCGGGCATTTATCGAGGGCGGCGCGACGCTCATCCAACTCCGCGAAAAATCGACCGACATGCGGGCGTTTTATGACGACGTGGTTAATGCTCTCGCTCTTGCACGGGAGCATCGCGGCACGCTTTTGATAAACGACCGTGTCGATATCGCGATGGTGACCCACGCCGATGGAGTTCATCTGGGCCAGGACGATCTGCCGCCGGCCGAAGCGCGAAAATTGCTCGGGGCCAATGCGATCATCGGCCTCTCGACGCACAATATCGAGCAATTTGGCGACGCATTGAAGGAGCCGATCGATTACATTGCAGTCGGGCCGATCTTTTCGACATCGACAAAAGATAATCCTGATCCGGTCGTCGGCGTCGATTTTTTGATCGAAGCAAAACGCATTGCAGGCGATATGCCGATGGTCGCTATTGGCGGCATTAATGCTGCGAACGTCGCATCGGTCCTGGCCGCCGGTGCCGACTCGGCCGCGATGATCAGCGAGCTTTATCGGAGCGGCGAGATCGCGTCGCATTACCGGGAGCTGTCAGATCTAGCGGGCTAAAACGCGTGAAATGCATTCTTTTGTCGTTCGAGCATTTGGACGGCGATGGAGACGGCGTCGAGCTGGTCGTCGTGGGGGGAGTTGGGGAAGGTCGTGATCTCTTCGAGGAAGTCTTCGATCCAGTTTGGCTGGCGGAAGGCGGGGTTGAGGCCGCCGTTTATTGAGCCGCTGATGCCTCTGTTCATGCCGCCGCTTATTGTGCCGTTGAAGCCGATGCTGGTGCCTCGGACGAGGACGACTTTGCCTTCTTCGGCGAGGTTGGCCCAGGAGAGGGCTCTGGTGAACTTGTCATGGGCGGG
>DASXPW010000001.1:0-4608 GCA_036493385.1 Pyrinomonadaceae bacterium | reverse complement strand
CGGTGGCCGCGAGGATGAGCGTAAAGATAAGAAATAAAACCCTTTGCACGATAATTAGAGGTTAACGAAAGAGCAGGGGCGAGTGCAACAGAAATCTCGCCCCCGAGTTCATATTCTTTCAACTTGCGCACTATTCGACCTTCACGAAGTCAGTTCCCGTGCGGCCAAACGTCTCGGGATGATACATCTCCTCTGCCTTAGCAGGGGGCACGACAAACTGTCCGGGCGTAGTTGCGCGGGCCACGTACGAATAGTTATAGACGCCTTCCCACAAAAGCGATGTAAATGCCTCGGCTCGTTCATCGCGGAAATTCTGATGTTCAAACCAATTTTGCCGCCACCACCACGAACCACCGCCGATCGAACGGCTTCCGAACGTCAGAACGCCGGTCGCCGGCTGCGCGTCGGCTGGGATCGCTTCCGTTGTTGCAAGTGCGGGATTTAGGATCTCCAAACCGGCCGGCAGATTGTCAACCAAAGCTACATGATATCGCCGTGACTGAGCAACCATCGTCAAACGGATGCGGACGCGGGCGCCGGACTTGATCGTCCACGTTCCGTCGGCGTTCTGTTTCACATCGTCGGCGTTATCGATCGGCTCGTAACTTCGAAGAACCGTGAATCCATAATCCGCGGGTTCGAGCTTCAGGTTTTTCGGCGCGTACTGCATACCGATTCGGTAGTACAGACGGCCGGCACCCTGGCGGTCGATCAGCAAGTTTGACGTTCCGCCCTGCTCTGTCAGGTAAGACATCGGGATGTTGAGCACATTTGAATCGATCGAGCGGCCCTTGAATGCCTCTTCGCCCGTGTACGTGTTGCCCAGCCAGATCCGCGTCACAAAATCAGGCGTCACTTTCTCGAACGTGTTGAAGTACTTATCCAACGCCAGCAGGATGAACACATTCTCCTGCGTGCTGCCCCACGCGCCTTTCACTCGATGATCGAGCAAGCCGCGAACGAGCTTTGGTATCAGATCGTTCTTCGGATCGGCCTTGATCAACGCCTCAAGCAAGACGCCGTCGGCTCGACGATTCGAATACATGATCAGCCAGCCGCCGTCGCCATAGTCGGTGACGAAATTGGCCGTCGATGCGGTCTCAGTCGTGCGGTTATTGAGAAAATGCGTTATCGCCCGCGTCTCAGCTTCGGAGTTTGGGTCGTTTGCAAAAACGTCAAGCAGCCATCCGAGAGCCTCGAACGGAGCCTTATCGAATTTCTGGTCCTGAAGCCCTTCGCTGCCGATCGGCGTGCCGCCTGTCATTTCGGTCAGCAGACGCTTTGCTTTCGGTGTATCCTTGTCGCCCATCAGATCGCGGATGTAGAGCGCGTATGCCGAGATCGTCCATCGCACCTGCGGCGAGTTTTTGTACCATTCGTCGTAATGCTTTTCGACATCCTTTAGGTAAGGCTTCGTCTTGTTAAGCATCTCGTCCGGAACCTTGTAGCCTTTCATTTTGGCCAACGCCAAAGCATGCGCGACGTGGACAGTCAGGAATGGATATTCATAACGCTCACGATCCTTCTTCCACAAGCCAAAACTGCCGTCATCGCGTTGCCGGGATTTCAGGATAGCAATGTCTTTTTCAAAGCTTGCATTTACTTCATCCGGCGTCGGCATTTCCTTAGCTTTGAATGCGGTCAGTACATCCCGCAGCGCCGCGATCGAGATCATCCGAGATGAGATCTGTTCAGAGCATTCATACGGGTATCGATAGAGCTGGATAAAGGCGTCGGTCAGCTCCTGCAGTTGCGTCGAGCTTGTTGTTACTTCCAGCCCCCCGAACTGCGGGAACACATCGCCGGGTGTTTGCACTGGCTGAATGATCGTCCCGTTCTCATCAGTCGTCCCGTAAGTCGCAAATGCCTCGGTTGTCGCCGGAGTCCAGACCGGCAGAGAGATCTCCGCCGCGTCCGAGAACTTGCCCGACGACACGGCGATCTGGAACCGCGCGGTGCCCGCCTTAACGGCAGCGACAGGGAAACGAACTTCTGCACGGTCGTTGGCCTTGATCAAAATTTTCTTTCCGTCAACGTTGACACCCTTGCTACCGCTCGGGTTTCCGCCTGTCAGTTCCGCGTTTGTAGCACGTATTGCAATGTCGACAGCCAGGTCCTGATCAGTCTGATTTTGGACGACGACAGGCAGATCGATCTTGTCACCGAAATTCATGAACCGTGGCGCGCTTGGGCGGACCATCAACGGCTGTTTCGCCGTGATGTTCGATTCGCTCTTGCCAAAGCGCTTGCCGGTATCGACCGACACGGCCGTCACGCGATATCGCGTAAGGTTGTCGGGCAGCTTTATATCGATGACCGCATGGCCGCTCGAATCTGTGCGAACGGTGGGCGAGAAGAGAGCGAGAGCATTGAAGTTTTGCCTCAGCGCGATCGGCGTTTGATCGTCCGCCGCGGAGATCCCATCGGCGGCCTTGTCAGCCTCACCCGTTATCGGTCTGTTCTCGTCCTTTTCGGCCATTACCCCGTTTGCGATCTTCGCCATCGGACGCATATAACCGCCGGCGGATCTCATGACAGTTACCTCTTCATTTGCAGATATAGGCGGCGCGGGCGGCGGCTTCGGTTTCGCATCGTCCGGATTTGCCAACAAAGCCTTGGCTCGCGAATGATAATCCGTCACGCCCATTGACCGCGCCGTATAAAACACGCTCATCGGGTCGGCGATGCTGTAGCGCGTCAGCGCGAGCACGCTTTCGTCAACTACGACGACGGCGACCTCACTATTGGCGACGGGAGCGCCGCTGTTGTCCTTGACCTCGACATCGATCTTGGTCGAGTCGCCCGGCGCGACTGTTTTGTCGCGCGCCTCGGCCGAGACGTTTAGTTTTCGTTCGTCGGTTGAGATCGACAAAATGATATTTCCGCTAGCGAATGCTGGGCGCTCGGATAATTTTGGATCTACCTCACCCTTGTCATTAGTGCGCGCTGCGGCACCGACAAGATCAACCTGCGCGTAAATATTCGGCAAATATTTCTCGTCGAGCGGTATTTTCAAGGTCATCGACGAATCTTTCATCGAGAACCTCTCGGTCTTTACCAAACCATCGCGCCTCAGCGTCAACACACCTTCCGCAGGCGTGAACGGCGCGATCACCAAAAGCTCAGCCGTCTCGCCCGGTGCGTACTCTTTTTTGCTCGGTATTATTTGAACTTGCTCCTGTTCTACATTCCGTTTTGGCGGCATCTTTCCGCCGGGAACCCAAACGGTCAGCTCGCTTTGGTTATACCGTTCGCGGTCGTCCATTACGGTCGCGGTTATCGTATAGCGGCCACCTTCTTTGGCAATAAATGAACAATTAGCTGCGGCAGACTGACCGCCCGCTGAAGTGGCCGGTTCTGACAGCGATTTCACGTTGCAGGTCTGCTCGTCGATCGTCTTTTCGGCCCACGTGCCTTTGTCGAATTGCCAGTCCTTCAAAATCGCCTTGATTTCGACATCGCGGCCGGCAACGAGGTTGCCGTCAAGGTCCGTCACGATCGAGTCGACATCGATCTTGTCGCCTTTCTGAACAAATGTCCTCGGCGTTTTGATCCCGACATACAGCGACGACGGATGAACGAGCAGCGAGGTCTGTCCGGCCCAAGTTTGTCGGTTGACATCCTGAACCGATGCCGAGGCCGAGATCGCATATGGCCGCGGCGGATTTACGGATTTGAAATCGACCTTTAACAGATGTTTGCCGCTCGCATCAGTAACACCCTTAAATGTCTGCGTCGAGCTGCCGCCATACCGAGAACCACCGCCATATTCACCGTAGTCGTAAATACCCCACCACGGAGTCCAGACACCAAAGACATAGTCGTCGCGGTTTGGCGGCGTATAGTTTGTCGGCGTTGCCGCCACTGTCCAATTCGTTTCGGCATTCGCTAGACCGCCGCCGGCGTAATATTTTGCGTCGACTGAAAGCAACGCGTTGCCGCCTACAAAGAACGGGGCTTCCGACTCGACCTTTGCCGAGACCTCAAACTCTGGGCGGCGAAATTCCTGGATCTGAAACTGATGCGAGTAGCTGCTGCCCGACAGTCCGCTGCTTGTTTCTAGATCTATCCGTGCGTAGCCGAGATTGGCGTTGTCGGGCAGCGAGAATTTCAGATCGAACGCGCCGAACGCGTTCAGGTTTGCCGTACCCTTTGCGATCTCATTGTTTCGCGGGTCTTTGACCGAGTACGTCAGTCCACTCGCAGAATCGCCAAGTCCCTCGACATCGCCTAGCTTTCCGCCGCCGACTCGTCGAATATAGCCTTTAACGGTGACTTCCTCTTTCGGCTTGTAAATCCCTCGGTCGTCGAAGACGAACCATCGCAGCGAATCCGGAGCCGATTTCTTGTACCACGTGCCGGAATCCTGCCAGTAATAATCCGTATTCTCAGGCAGGAATGCGACGTCGTTTCCCTGACGCGCGATCAGAATATTTTGTCCCTTGTCCGACGCGGTGTCGGGCAGCGGCAGCCGCAAAATTCCGTCCGCTGCGGTCACATTCGAGCTTGCCGCCGGCACTTCTGTTGACGGTGCTGGCGAGCCGTCGGTGTTGACGGTTTCGATCTGATTTGCCTGATCGCTCCCCCAGCTCGTTAGCCAATTCCACG